>CAYRGR010000237.1:0-1500 GCA_964423755.1 uncultured Candidatus Peribacteria bacterium | reverse complement strand
AATATTAAAAAAATGGTCAGAAGAGCACCCAGAGGAGTTTGAGGAGTTTCAAAAGCAATTAGAAAATTAAGAAAACATTAAATCAAAAAGCAAATTATAATTTTAAATCAGTGTAGGGATTTATTTTGGATATAAATAAAAAATATAAAGATACAAAAGTAATAATCTATCCCAAAGATCGCAACATCAAAATTATTTTTGCAATACTTTTTTTTTTGATTGTTATTATAATTATTTTAGTTGCGATTTTATTTATGACATTTGCTAAAATAGATAAAATTGTTAATTCGCAAATAACTAATGTTGATAGCAAGATTATTAATTTAGACGTCACGCCCCCTTCTAACGCGCAATTAGAAAAGATTAAAGAAATTCAATTAAAAAGAAGCCAAAAAATATTTGAATTACAAAAAAATTATTTTGAAGCGTGGTATTCCCGACTTGATTTAAATAAAGAGCAAATGGATCGTTGCTTTTTAGAAAACAACTATACAAACGAAGATCTAAATTTAGAGAACGCAAAACACTTAAATAAAATTAAAGAAGACGCGCGTATTGCTAAAGATTTTGGAATTATAGACACACCCACGCTATTTTTTAACAGCCAAAAAATAAAAGTTTATAATAATTATGATTTAATTAGGCAGTCTATGGCGTTTGCATTAGACGAAGACATCGTTGATTTAAATTTGGAAAATAATAATTTTATTGCAAATACAAGGGGCCCTCCAACAGTAACGATTATCTATAATCAAAAAAATCCAATTTCCGAAAATTATGTTTCTGAATATATAACAGGATTAAAAAACGGAAGTTATTCTGATTTTTTTGAAAAAGTATTTTCGGAAGTACAAATAGTAAAATTACATTACACCGACAAAAAAGCGCAAGAAATAATGGAAGCCACAAAAGTATCGGCCATCCCGTTTTTATTTTTTGATGGCGATATTCAATCTACAAAATTTTATTTACTTAGCCCCTTTAGAAATTTTTTTGTGCCTGTAGCAAACGGTTATGTGTTACCTGTGGTGTCCCAACAAGAACTGAATTATAAAAATTTAAAAACAGAAAATGATTATATAATCGGATATGATTATGCACAAGTAAAAATGGTTTTATTTGTCGATTTAGAAAATCCCAAATCAATAACATTCGTGAATAATTATTTGAATAAATTAAAAACGGAATATATAGACCCCGACATCGCGAATTTAATTATTAAGAACATATCTACAAGCGAAACATCTATAACACCAGTACTGTTTGCGAAATGTAGTCAAGATCAAAATAAATTTTATGACGCTTATGAATTATTAATTTACAATACCGATATATTTTTAAAAGATGTAATTATGGAAAGTAATCAAAAATATGATCTAGAAATACAAAGATTAAACGCTGAATTTGTCAAATAATTGTTTTTTAAGTAATTGTTATTAGACAACTCTCTTTTTATTTATTTTCTTTTCTAAAATATATATTGTGGGCCCGTGGCCTAGT
>CAYRGR010000236.1:0-1524 GCA_964423755.1 uncultured Candidatus Peribacteria bacterium | reverse complement strand
TCATCATTTTCTGATTTCACATCATTCTATTCATTCAAAATCCTCACATTCATAATTTTCAATTATTTACAAGTTCTTGTATTATTTTAACAGAATCTTTATTATCAGCAGTAATAGTAACCTTATATCAGTTGTCTGTTTTTACTGCGTTTATATTTGCTGAAATATTTGATCATGAACCAAATATTTTATGTATTTGATTTAAAAATCATGTATTAGTAGAAGTATGTATAATTTCTACTCAATTATCTAAATTATTAATTTTTTTATCGATTGATTGATTTTGTCATTTAAATAATTTAAACATTCAAAATCATCTTCAATCTTTATTATTGATAGCATAACTTGATCATGCTACTATAGCAAATCAAGTAATGATTGCTATAAAAATATAAATAAACTTGGTTTTCATAATATGTAAAATTAAAAAATAAAATATTTTTGTAACAACATACTAATAACCAAGTTTAAATTAAGTTTAAATTTTTTATTCAAAAAATGTATCAATTATTTTTTTATAATTTAACCTATTTTTCACATCTTCATAATGATCTGTTCAAGGACTAAATCTTGCCTTTAATTTTTCTAAAACTTCTGGATTATGATAATTTTTTAAAATCTTATTTATTTCTTCTTGAACCTCATCTTCAGTAATATCAATAATTATTATAGTTTTAAGTTTTTCCAAAATTAATTCTGCTTTTAATTTTTTTAATGCTTCAGGTTTAATAACTTCTTCTTTATATGAAGTTTCATCTTTCTTAATATGTTCTAAATAATGACTCATTTGCATTCAATTAGATTCAATATTTTTTGAATGTTCTTCAAAAATTCTATTAATTTCATTATTTAATAAATTATTTCAAACATCAATATTTACTATTTTAAAAAATTCTTCTAATAATTTATTTTCATCTTTTAATCTAGCCTGATATTCTTTTTCTTGTTTAATTTCATTTTTTATTATTTCTTTAAATCAAGCAAAATCCGTTTTTACTCATCTTAATTTTTCTATAAAATCTTCATTCCATTCTTGTTTTATAGGTTTTTCTATTTTTATTATTGTAGTCATAAAAAAAACACATTTTCACTTAAAATTAGGAGAATTATAATCTGCAGGAAATGTAATTTCAAATTCTACTACTTCTCAAAGTTTAGCTCAAATTAATTTATCTTCAAACCCCGGAATAAATGTATTACTTCAAATTATTAATGGAAATCATACTACTTTAGTTTCTGGTAATTCAATTCATCATTTACACTCAAATCATAATGTATCTACAGTAACTTTATCATTTGATTCAACAATATTAGAATTTTCTTTTATTTCATAAGTAGTAAATTTTTTTTCAATATGTTTTATTTCTTTATCTACTTCTTCATCTTCCAAAATAATTTTTGTTTTTTTGATTTTAATTTTTTTTAATTTTTTTTCATCAATTTCAAATTCAGGTAAAATCTCTATTTCTAAAATAATTTCAAAAGGATTTTTTGATTTTAATTCTTTTAATTTAGCAGGTCAAG
>CAYRGR010000235.1:0-1531 GCA_964423755.1 uncultured Candidatus Peribacteria bacterium | reverse complement strand
ACCGGGTTCTATCAAGTTTTCTGTAAGAACAGAAAACATTGATGATTAAGATAAAGAATTTTCTATTTTTAAAAATAATTATTTAATACGTTTAATTTTTGTATAAATATTTTTAAACATTTTTGAGTCAATTTTCTATGGACAATGATATTGATTTTTCTTATGACCTTTCAAAATTATCTTGTTATGAAAAGAATAATTTAGAAACTTGTAAATTATACGTATTTAAAAATTTTGATAATTTTAAATATTGTCAAGTAAGAGACGAAGAAATGATAATCTTTGCTTTGAGTAAAAATTCTGATTTTATTAAAATATTAAAACCAGATGAATTATCTAAAGATTTATTAAAACAAATTATTAAAAATAAACCTTTAATATTTGAAGTTTTAAATAAAGATTATCAAGAAGACAATGAATTAAGGATTATAGCATTAAAAAATTATGGATATTTTATTAATAAAATACCAATAAAAGAACAAACAAAGGAATTACAATTAGCCTGTGTACAATCTCCTCAATTTCCTAATTGTTTATCTTTAATTTTTAATATACATAAAGATACAATAGATTATTCTTTAAATAAAAATCCATTTGAAACATTAAAAATTTTACAGAATAAAAATATAACTATTGAAGATAAACTTATCATTGAAGCTGTTAAAAAAGATTTTAGATGTTTAACATTCTTAGATAAATCATTACAAAGAGAAATACCCTACGAATATATTAAAAAAAGTTTAAAAACATATCCTCAATTGATGTTAGAGATTGTAGAACAACCTAATGATTTAATTGAAGATTTTTGTAAAGATGAAATAAAAAACATTAGATTCTGTAATCACAAACCTAAACATTTATTAAAAAAATGTTTAGAAGAATTTCCTGAAATCATTAAAAATCCAAATATTTCTAAAGAATTAGATTTTGATACATTATTTGATGTTGTAAATATTAATGAACAATTTATTGATGATATACCAAAAAAAGTCATTATAAATAAAATAAAGGAAATTGGAAATGATATGAAGCAATTACAACAAGATATTAAAAAATTAAAGGAAATTAAATAAAATGGATGAAAAAATATTAAAGAAAATAAATGAAGAATTTATTAAAATGTTTAAAGATTCTTTTAATATGATAGAGAATGAAAATATTTTTGATAATGATTGTATAACTGTAAATGAAGATAATACTTTTGATTTAATATCAAAAGAGATAAAACAATTAAATCAAATTAAAATCAATTTAAAATCAGTATCTGTTGATAAGAATGGACAGATAAAAGGAAACTTGATTATTAATGAACACCCTTTCGGAACATTTGAAATTCTTTAAATAATTCTTGATTTATTGTACAAAAATAGCCCTTTATTGGGCTATTTTTGTTTTTAGTTTGTAGATAACAATTTATTCGCATATAAACTCATTGATATCATCATCTGTTATAATGATATGAGGGTCATTCTCTAATAAAGAAGTTATTTCATATACATCTTCTAATTCCGAAGCACATAATTTAGTATCA
>CAYRGR010000234.1:0-1537 GCA_964423755.1 uncultured Candidatus Peribacteria bacterium | reverse complement strand
GACTAGTTTAGTCTTTTTCACAAATACTGCAATATGTATCTGAACTTATTTAAAAACAACAACTATTTATATATATTTTAATATATATTTTATAAAAAAATTGTTTTTTTATAAAAAATAGTAATATAAATTTACTTATAAATAAACAGATTTAGTTTTTGGTTTTTTCAATTCAAAAAATTTTTAAATTAAATTTCTCTTGCTATATAGTAAAATCGTCGATAAATTTGGATTGAGAGTATAAATATATTATTTACTTAATTAAATATGTTTACTTTTCTTATAAAAAATAAAGATATTACGCATTTTTCTGGATTTAAAACAAAAGCCTTTTCAGAATATTTTTTTGAAATTAAAAATTTAAAAGATTTTAATAAACTTAAAGAAGTGATTAAATTTTGAAAAAAAGAAAAATTAAAATTAGTCTTTATTTGATCTGGTACAAATTTATTATTTGCTTTTGATGTGTTTGATTGAATTTTGGTTAAAAATAATTTAAAATGATTTGAAATTAAGGACTCTATTTTAGAGATTTATAGTTGAGAATTAATATCAAAAATATCCAAAGATCTTTTTTTAAAAAATAAAAATGATTGTTTTGTGTCTTGGGTTTGATTACCTGGCACAATTGGTTGAGCTGTAGCATGAAATGCATGAAGTTTTTGATTAGAAATAAGTGATGTTTTTGTTTCAGCTAAATTATTTGATTTAAATCAAAATCAAATTATTGAAGTTGATAAAGATTTTATGAATTTTGATTATAGAAATTCTGTATTAAAAAAAATGGATAAATATTTTTTAATTTCAGTAAAGCTAAATATATACTCACGGCAAAATAAATTTAATTTAAAACAAGTGATAGAATTAAGATCAAAACAACCTCATTGATTTACTTGTGGATCATTTTTTAAAAATCCTATTTGAAATTTTGCATGAAAATTAATAGAAGAGTCTGATTTAAAATGAACAAAAATTTGATGAGCATTTATTTCAGAAAAACATGCTAATTTTATTATGAGCGATTGAACTGCAAGTTTTCAAGATGTTTTGGATCTAAAAAATTTAATTCAAAAAACAGTATTAAAAAATTTTTGAATTAAATTACAAGAAGAAATAAAAATTATTTTTTAGTTATGTCTAATAAGAATTAGTTTTCGGTTTTTTTCTTTTTAGAAACCTTTTATATTAGACTAGATGACAAGTTTTGCTACCGCGAAACAGTCAAACAATTATATATTTAATAATATTTATTTTTTAAAAACTCTTTAAATTAAGATAAATCTAAAAAAATTGAGACTGTCAGTCAATTTTGTTTAAGTATAAAAAAAATTATGGAAAAACTTTATAAGAAAATTTTTAATTTTATCAAAAACGCAAATAATATATGAATTATTTCTCATAAATCTCCAGATTGAGATGCTTTATGATCGTCTTTTGCTTTACAGCAAGCAATACAATTAAACTTTTGAAAAAAAACAGATTTATTAAATATTGATTTAATTTGAAATAAATTAAAATTTATTTCTTGAAAAGAAAA
>CAYRGR010000233.1:0-1559 GCA_964423755.1 uncultured Candidatus Peribacteria bacterium | reverse complement strand
GGATGATATTTTTCTGAAATTTAGTGCTGATGGAAAAATTATGAAATGATATGAATGATTTCTTTTATGGTGCATTGAGAGAAGGTTAGATTCTCAAGAAAAGTTAATTTCCTATATTAATATATATAAACATATTCAGCAATTGCAGAATAATTGTTGACTTATAGATGCAGGAGAAGCTTTCTGAAAAGATTTTGACCAAGTTTATCTTGATAAAGTTTATTATGCTGATCAATACAAATGGATGGATTTCTGAAGATGAAAACTTGCAGAAATAACATTTTATTGAAAACAATCTCAAAATAAATCTCTTATTCTTGAGAGTATAAACGAGGTTCTCTATAGGTTAGAATGTCTTATAAGGACTAATTCCTACTCAGCAATTGCAATTGTCCCATGGAGCTTAGATAGGAAGAACCAATTCTTAAAAATTCTAAAAGATAAACTAAAAACAGAGAATTTGCCATTTGTAAATATAATCAAATATTACCCAAATAATATTCCCATCCCACAAAAAACCCTTAAAACAAGAGAACAAAGAATACAGAATGCTAAAAATACTATTTTTGTAGATGATAAAAATATTAGTAAATATAACAAAGTATTATTAATAGATGATTTTGTTTGATCATGATCAACTCTAAATGAAACTGCAAAAAAATTAAAAGATTTATGAATAAAAATAGTTGACTCTTTTGCTTTTGTTTGAAACTTGAATCTAAGTTATGATGTAATTAATGAAATATAAATTTAAAACAAATAAAAACTCCGGTTATTTTGTAAACTGGAGTTTTATTGTTTAATATTTTTGGAAGTAAAAACAATTATTATTTTCTATTTTATACAAGTAAAGGTGGCAAATAGAGACTTTCACAGTTATTTATATTCTACGAAATTTGAATTATCTACTTAAGAAATAAATACCGTTTTTAAGGAGAGTGGAGTTAGTTTTAAAGTTGGAAAGACAAATGCCAGTTTTCTTAAAAAGTTTTTAATAAGCTAATCTTTTATTTGCTATTTTATTTTTAAAAAGTTTTCATTTTCAATATCTTTTTTTCTTTTATTTAAATATTTCCAATAAAAATGCATAATAAAAGTAAAGCTTGTAAAAAATAAACAAAACTTGAGAATAAAAATCAGGTCTTTTTTTTCATAAAAGAATATAAGTACCAATGATATATTCAGAAAGAAAATATTTCTAAGTTTTGAGAAAATATTTAATCTATTTATAGTAAGTTTTATAGTTCAAATTTTTTCTTCATAGGTTCTATTAGGAAGAATGGGAATATTGGGCACACCATTTTTATCATAAAATAGATTATATAATGGTTTTTGGAAAAGATAAATAAGAATTCATAAAATAACCGTTCCACCGAAAAATACAAATAGAACTATATTTCAAAATATATCAATCAAATATCAAAGCAAAATGATACATCAGGTATATAATCAAATAACTAGAATGGCTCAAATTGTTCAGAATACGCTCATTATAGAAATATTATATATAATTCATTTAAAATCTCTAGATTTAGAAGATTTTTTATATTAATCTGGAG
>CAYRGR010000232.1:0-1562 GCA_964423755.1 uncultured Candidatus Peribacteria bacterium | reverse complement strand
ATTTTTTATTTTTAATATCATATCATCTAAATTATCATATAATTTAAAATTTTTAAATTTATTTTTGAATTTATATTCAATATATCGTATCCCATCAAAATTAGAATCAGCACCAATTAAAATATTATCCATTTGACTTTTTGTCCACCATTCACCAAGTTCGAATCGTGTAGTTTGTGCGTATGTTCGACCTTTTATTTTTTCATTTTCATTAGCTAACCAACAAAAAATTACACCATTTTTAGATGCTTTTTCCAAATAATATGATTCCCAATCAACTTGTTCATTATAATCAAAATCTTTTGTTTTTTCTAATCTCTTTGGTGATGCAATAATTATATTTTCAGAACGATTTTCAAATAATGTTTCAATTTTTTTTATTGTTTTTTCATGCCATTCTGTTGCACCTTGAATTGGACCCATTAAAAAAATAACAAAACTTTCATTTTCTAATATTGATTTATCATATTCTGGTGCTCTTAATATTTTTATTTCTCCTTTCTTAGATTCTGTATTTGCTAATATTTCACCTGCAAATACATTCTGATCGTAATGATTTCGAATACCATTTATTTGAAATTTTATCATATCTTCACTAATTGGAGTAAAATGCCAAGCATCACAACCAACGTTTATCATATTACGTTGAACTTTCCAAGTACCATGAATATGACCAACTATATTAAATTGATCAATTTTAGCATTGGTTGGATAATGATTAATATAGATTTTTTCGTTATCTATATCTATTTCCATGTCATCAACAACTTTATCAAAATATTGTTTTAACAAATCATCATCAACTTCATATTTAGCAGAATCTTTTATATCATAATTTCCTTTAATTAACCATTTTTTACCATTTAAATTGTCCATAACATGTAATCCATCTTTTGTTAATGCAACATCTCCAACAACTATAACTAAATCGTTTTTTGTAACTGTTTTATTCCAATTTTCAATTATTTTTTGTTCAAAATCTTTAGAATTTTTAAAAACTAAATCACGACCATATAAATTTAATCTATCATCACCAAAATGTAAATCTGATGTAAAAAATATTTTTTGTGTTATTTTGTTTTCATTTAAATACGTATTAAAACTTTTCATTAGTCATTTTTATTTTTATTATCATTTAAAAAATCAGCAACATCATTTAGAGTTTCAAAAAAATACGCATTATTGTCTAAAATCATTTTACCAACTTGTTTAAGTGATTTTAATTGTTCTTTAGTGAATTTATATTTATCACCATTTATATCTTCACCATCTTCCTGTAAATAACAAAAAATTGTTTTTTCTGGTCGTTTATTACTATCATCAACGACTTCTGCAATAGAATATACACCTTTCATTCTAGGTGTAATTACATATAAGCAAAAATCACATATTTTTCGTTGTCTTATTTCTTCTTTTTGATCATCTTCTGTCCAATCATCAACAACTGGATTAAAAAAATCAATTTTTAATTTTTTTATCAATTTATCTCGCCAATCTGATTCTGCGCAAGTTCCACCTAAAAAAACTTTTTTTGTTTTATTATTTTCAAATTTTTTAATATA
>CAYRGR010000231.1:0-1603 GCA_964423755.1 uncultured Candidatus Peribacteria bacterium | reverse complement strand
AAAAAATTATGTCTAGAATTTGAAAATTACCTATTAATATACCAGCTTGAGTAAAAGTAGATATTATTAACAATAATATTAAAGTAAGCTGAACAAAATGATCATTATCTTTAGATGTTCAAAGATTTATTTTATTGAAAAAAGATGATGAATTTATAACAGTATCAGTTAAAGATGATACAAATATTTTACAAAAAAGTTCTTGGTGATTGACTCGTACTCTTATTAATAATATGATTAAATGAGTTGTAGATTGATTTGAAAAATCTTTAGAAATTCAATGAGTATGATATAAATTTGATGTTGTTTCACAAAATAAACTTATTTTAAGTATTTGATTATCTCATAAAGTAGAGATGTTAACTCCAGCATGAATAAGTATAGAAGTTGACTCAAATAATAAAAATATTATTTTTATTAAATGAATAGATAAACAACTTGTTGGTATGTTTGCAGCTAAAATCAGAGCTCTTAAATTACCAGAACCTTATAAAGGAAAATGAATTAGATATGTTTGAGAATATGTAAGAAGAAAAGCTTGAAAAACATGAGCTAAAAAATAATTTATTAAATAATTATAACTTTAATTTTTTATAAAATATGTTAAAGAAATTTTTAAAACGAAAAATGAGACATTCTAAAATTAGGTCTAAAATTTTTTGAACATCAGAAAAGCCTAGATTAAATGTTTACAAAAGTAATAATCAAATTTATGCTCAAATTATTGATGATGAAGCTCAAAAAACTCTTTGTTGTTCATCTGATTTAAAAATCAAAAAATGAACTAAAATAGAAAAGGCTATAAAAGTATGAGAAGAAATTTGAAAAAAAGCTGTAGAATTATGAATTAAAACATGTGTTTTTGATAGATGAGGATTTATTTATATTGGTAGAGTAAAATCATTAGCAGAAGCTGCTAGACAAAACTGATTATTATTTTAATTTTTATTATATAATTTTTATGAATAAAGAATTTCCACAAAAAAAATGATGAAACTTTAAAGAAACTGTAAAAGAATTTAAAGAAGAATTAATTAAAATAGATAGAGTTACTAGAGTAACAGCATGATGAAGACAATTACGCTTTAGAGCTTCTGTAGTAATTTGAAATTATAAATGAACTGTTTGATTATGAATTTGAAAAGCATGAGAAGTAGTTGTTGCTATAGAAAAAGCAGTAAGAGATGCTAAGAAAAATTTAATTAAAGTTAATATATGTAACTGAACTATTCCTTATAATGTAGAAGTTAAATTTAAAGCTTCTAGAGTTATGTTGCATCCAGCATCAGAATGAACATGAATTATAGCATGATCTTCTATAAGAAAAATTTTATCTTTAGTATGAATAAAAGATGTTTTAGCAAAAAGATATGGATCAAATAATCCAATTACAAATGCTAGAGCTACACTAAAAGCATTATCATCATTAAAAAATGATTCTATGATTTTTTGTAAAAAAGATGATGATAAAAAAATTAATGATAATATAAAAATTGAAAATGAAATTAATAATTCTTCTGAAAAAGAATTAGAAAAAAATGATGATGTAATTATTAAAGAAAATGAAAAAGTAGATAAAATAGAAGAAAAAGCAGTAGAAAAA
>CAYRGR010000230.1:0-1604 GCA_964423755.1 uncultured Candidatus Peribacteria bacterium | reverse complement strand
TTTACGGTTTTTTTATTTTTAAAAAATTTTTAAATTTAGATTAGTTTTATTTATTGAAAAACTGTTTATTAATTTTTTTGTATAAAATTTTAAAAAAGATTTTAAACTCTAAATTCTTCATAAGTAACCTTTTTTTCTCATACTATTTTCATTATCATTTTCTCATTTTTATTTAAATTTCATTTAGAAGATTTTATTTCCAAAAAAATAATATTTTTTAAATTTCATTCTGAAAGTCAATTTAATACCAAATAATCAAATCATTTTCATATAAACACCATATCTTTAGGACTATATTTAAAATTTGGTAAAAATGGAATTATTTTTTCATAAACTTCTCATAATATTACTCATTTTGATCTTTTTATAGCATCTGCTCTAGAATTTGAAATTTCTTTATATTTAGTTATTTTTCATAAAAAAAATCAAATCATTAAAATGAAGATAAGTACCAAAATTAAGCTTATAATTTCAAAAAAATTCAGATTAAATAAAAAATTTAAATATTGCATATTGAGTTTTATTAAAAATAATTAAGTAATATCTCTAAAGTTTTAATTTAATAAAAAATAAAAATTTTTTATGTAAAATTTAAAATAAATTTTTATTTATATCTAATAAGAATTGATTTTCGATCTTTTCTTTTTAAAAATCTTTTAAATTAGATCAAGTTTTACTAATATAAAACCGTCAAACAATTTTATTTTAGTATAATTATTTATTATGAGTAAATTTTAATAAAAAATATTATTTTTATAGTATGAGTTTTTAGAGATTTTCATTAATATAATATTAATAAATTTAAAAATTGAAAAATATTTATTTATATTTAATATAATTTGATTTTTGTTTTTTTGATTTTAAAAATTATCTAAATTAAATTATAGTTCATTTAATGCGATATTTTAGAATAATTTTGTTTAAAAATTTAGAATAAATAGTCATTTTTTGTTATTAAAATATTATAATAAATTAAATAAATTTGACTTCAGTTTTACTTTTTATAAAATAGACACACTTTTTAATTATAAATTTTAATTATATGGATTCTAATTTAGTAAATCTTATTCAAAAAGATTTTATAAAAAATCAAATGCCAGACATAAAAACATGAATGGAAGTAGAAATACATCAAAAAATTAAAGAATGAAATAAAGAAAGAATTCAAAAATTTAAGTGATTAGTTATTAAAACTAAATGAAAAACTCCTTTAGAAAAAACTATTACAATAAGAAGAGTTGCAGATTGATTTTGAATTGAAAAAATTATTCCAATAAATTCTCCGTCTATAGCAAAAATAGATATTGTTAGATTATTTAAAGTAAGAAGAGCAAATATTGGTTATATAAGAAAATTAAGATGAAAAGCAGCAAGATTAAAAGAAATAAAAATTAGTAAATAATAAAACTTAAATTAAAAAACAAAAAAAACGCATTAAAAATGCGTTTTTTTTGTTTAATATGATATTTTTTGGACTTGTATGATTTTTTATAATTATATTTTGATACTTTTTTAATATAGTTTTGTAATAAAAAACAAGAGTATCTGGTTTTTTTTTTTTTGATATCTCAAATATTCAGATATAATAGAGCTATTAGCTAATA
>CAYRGR010000229.1:0-1617 GCA_964423755.1 uncultured Candidatus Peribacteria bacterium | reverse complement strand
AATTAAATTAGATTTGATATGTCTTCATATTTATTAAAATAAATTTTTTTAGTCTATTCGTTTAAAAAGAGGCTCTCATTTTTCTTTTATTGTAAAGTTTGGAGTTTTAGAAAATAATTTTTCTTGTCAAATTTCTTCAATATCTAAATAATTTAGTCAAATTCTAGTAAATAATTCATTCATTTTATTATAAAAAAATGGATGTAGTGCTAGAGCTATGGTACGCAATCATTCTCATAAAGTATACATTATATTTAATAATTCTTGTCTATCTTCTTCTGTGTTTTTACTCCAAGGTTTTGTGGTATCAAGATATTTGTTTAATAAATCTCAAAATTCAAAACAATACTCCAAGGCATTTTTTAGTAAATATTTATCCATGGATTCTTTATATTTTTTTATAAATTCATCTTTTTTTGAAGATATTTCTTGATCTAACTGTCATGTAATATTTCATCAAATTTTTAAAGAAAGTACTATAAAACGATTTAATAAATTTCAAATATTATTAGCAAGTTTTGTATTGTATGTAAAAATTGCTTGTTCTTCTGAAAAATCTCAATCTTGACCAATTGGAAAAGCTAAAAGTAAATATAAAAGCATCATATCACGTGAATATTTTTGACTAAATTCTACTGGATCAATAGCATTTCATAATGATTTAGAAATTTTCTGTCAATTAACATTTACAAATCAGGTTACCATAATGTTTTTTGGAAGTTCATATCAGACTGACATAAGCATAGCTGGCCAAGTAATAACATGAAATCTTGCAATTTCTTTCCCTACAATATGCAAATCAGCTGGCCAAAAATCTTCATCTCAATCCTGACAAACTGTAAGATAATTAAAAAGAGCATCGTACCAAATATATGTTACTTGTGTAGGATCAAAAGGAAGTGGAATTCAAAATTTACAAGTTTCACGAGATATGGAAAAATCTTCTAATCATTCATTTAAAAATGTTTGCATTTCATTAAATCTGTTGTTTGGAATAGTAAAATCTGGATTATTTTTATAAAATTCTTGAAGTTTTTCTTGATATTTTGAAAGTTTAAAAAAATAATTTTTTTCTTTTATAAATTCAGGTTTTTTAAGATGATCAGGACATAATCAATCTGATGTTAAATCGGTTTCTTTTTTAAAAGACTCACATCCTACACAATAAAGTCAATTATATTCTCATTTGTAGATATCTCCTGTATTATAAGTTTTTTGTAAAACTTCTTGTACAAATTTATGGTGTCTATCTTCTGTTGTCCTTATAAAATCTGTATAAGAAATATCAAGTCATTTCCACATAGCAATAAATTTGGAAGCAATATCATCCAAAAAATCCATTATGTCCATTCATTTTTCATTTGCTACATTTAACATTTTCTGTCAATTTTCATCTAGTCCTGTAGAAAATTTTACATCAAATCAGTCCAGTCTTTTATATCTAGCTATAACATCAGGAATTAATATAGAATATGCGGTTCCTATATGAGGAATTGAATTTGCATAGTAAATTGGAGTTGTAATAAAAAATTTTGGCTTCATAATTTTTTTAAAGAAAAAGAAATAAAAAAATATTAGTTCTTTAGGCAACGAAGACTAAAACCGTTAGCTCTGTTA
>CAYRGR010000228.1:0-1627 GCA_964423755.1 uncultured Candidatus Peribacteria bacterium | reverse complement strand
TTATTTTCTACTAGCATTGCAGTTATTGTTTCTTGAAGTTTATTTATACCATTAACTAATGTTTCTAAAACACCACCTTTTTCATCATTTGGATTTAACTCTAATTTTTGAGTATAAATATGTTTTGAATAATCTTCTAATATTTCGTTTACGCTTACAAATCTACCTTTTGTATTAATTATAAGTTGGTTTAAATCTTCTTTTAATTCTTGCAATGCAATATTCGTAGTATTTGTTTCAATTATTTGAGAATACCAACCATTATTTACTCTTTTCATTACATTTTTAGCGTCATCTAGTAAGATATTATCTTGGTGCATCATATTTTTTACATTGTCAATATTTTCATTAATAAATAATGACATTTCAGCAAATTCATCTTTTGAATTAATATTAATTAACTCTGTCGATTCTTTTTTTCTATTTAAAAAATCAAAAAATGAAATTAAACCTTCCTTGAATTGATTAAGTTCAGATAAAAGTGATTTAGAAACAAAGATTCCAACAAATAAAACTATGATTAAGTTCACAACAATTAATATTAATATAAATTCAATAGTATAAGATACGATATCTAAGAAAGACTGATTATAATTTTTTCTTTCTTGACTTGTCAAATCTTGCCATTTTATAATTTCTGCTTTTAAAGTTCTCCAGTAAGTAGTAATGACACTATTATCTTTTATTTCTAAAGTACCATTTGTTTTTAATTTATTTGCAGCTTCATTTAATGCACTATTTAATGCTTTATAACTTTCTTCTATTTTAAAATCTACAAACCCTCTTGATATATTTTGTGAATTTTTTAATTGTAAAATTAGTTCATCAAAATCTTTCATAGCTTTAAGAAAATTTTCTTCAGCTTTTTTATCTGAAGGATTTAAAATTATACCTCTTAATGCATTTACAATTTGTAAACCTTGTTCTGTAGATTTTGTGAGAGTTAATGTTAAATTATATACTTCGCTAGTTTTTATATAATTTTTCTTTAACTCACTTAATTTGTAATTTATAAAAATTGCTAAAGAAGCTAAAAAAATGGCACTTACGATAGTAATTAAATTAATCTTTTTTCCAACGCTCAAAAATTTAAGCATACATTCTCCTTTTAAAATATTTTTATTTTAATAATAAGTTTTAATTATATTTATCAATTTTATATTTTTATATTTTTTTGTTCAATGCCTCTATTTCTAAGAGATTTTGCTCGTTTTAAATACACAATCTTCTAAAATTATTCCTTACTATAATAAAGTTATTCAATGATTATCTTATCCTATCTTATCTCATCTTATCTTTCAATTAATTCGCCACTTATATATTAATTATTAATTAACTATAATAATGATTAATGAAAAAAAACTTTTTTTATATATTAATCAACAGACTTTATTTTATGAGTCCTCTCGTATTTCAGAATCATATTAAAAAAAATATTATTAATACAAATTGGTTCAAAAAAGCTTGTAAAGAAAAAAGAATAAAAATTTATTTTTTATCTAAAAAAATTATTAATACTAGAAAATCTTATTTTAAAAAAAATTAAATACCATTTTTTATAGTAAGTATTCAATGATTCAATTTATTTTTGAGAAATTAGAAGAAAATAATCATTTAAAATTATTAA
>CAYRGR010000227.1:0-1637 GCA_964423755.1 uncultured Candidatus Peribacteria bacterium | reverse complement strand
CATTCTTCTATATATAAAGCAACTCATCTTTCAAATGATATATTAAAAACAATAAATGATTGAATAATTATTATAGACAAAACAAAAAATGCAATTTTATGAGCAAATGATAGTTTTTGTGAAATTATATGAATTGAAAAAGAAAAATTAAAATATGTGATAAATAAAAAAGTTTGGCCTATAGAGTGATTTAAACAAATTAATGATGATATATATGAATATACTTGTAATGATTGAACTAAAAAATTTTTATATTTTAAAAAAATAGAATGAAATTATTTTTTACTTCAAGATAATTGATATATACTAGCCTTAACTGATATTACAGAAAGAAAAAAAGCAGAAGAAGAGCGTAATTCAATTTTAAAATTATCTCCAAATTGAATATTTGTGTTAAAAGTTATAAGAGATAAAAATAATGAAATCATAAATTTTAAATATGAAAAATGCTATTGAAATAAAAGTATTTGTCTTTGAGAAGAAAAAGACATTATATGAAAAACTATAAAAGAAAGATTTGATAGAGAAATTTCTGATCAAATAGAATCTGCTTGTAAGGTAGCTTTAGAAAATAAAACTAATGTAACTTTAGAATATCAGATCAATGATAGATTTTATGAATTAAATATTTGACCATATTATTTAGATGATACTATTTTAATTTATAAGACAGATATTACAGACAAAAAAAATGCAGAAAAACTAAGAGAAAAGGAATTAATAGCAAAAAATGTTTCTGAAAAATCTATAATTTTAGTAAAAATTTATACTGAAATTATTAAAAAAATATTATGAGTACAAGATATGTATTCACCAAATCATTCCGATTTTGTACAAAAAATATCTGAAAAAATAGTACAAAAATTTAATGAAAAATATCCTGATGAAAAAATTGATTTATTAGAAACATATGTAGCCTGAGCTTTACATGATATATGAAAATTGACTCTTCCTAGAGAATTACTAAATAACCCCTCTGCATTTACTGATTTAGATCTTAACTATGTAAGACTTAAACATGTTCATAAAGAAAAAATATATGATATAGTAGAATCTGCCTTGTCTAAAACTTGAACTTTATCATCAGAATTATGAGATTTTTTTAATCTTGAAAATGTTTTACATGTAATTATTCATCATCATGAAAAATTAGACTGAACATGATATCCAGATAAAATTAAATGAGATCAAATACCTATGTTAACTAGAATTATTGCTGTAGCTGATATGTTAGATGCTATAGCAAATACTCGTATTTATAGATCTAACAATAAATGATTACAAGAAGCTTTTAAAATATTAATTGAAGAAAAATGAACTAAATTAGATGAAAGAATTATGGATATAGCAATAGAACTTTATAAAGAATATTTAGATAAAAAAAAGAAATGAGAAAAAGATAAATTATTTAGTATATTACAATATAAAGATTAAATTAAAAAAATTTTAATTATAATTTTTATTTAAATAAATGATTGATTTTAAAAAAGAAAACAATTATAGTATTTGAAACATTAAAAATCAAAATGATCTTATTAATTACTTTTATAAAATTAAAATAATAAAAGATCCTGTCTTATTGTCTAATAATTTAGAAAGTTTTATAAATATTATTAAAAATGAGTTTTTTAATAAAA
>CAYRGR010000226.1:0-1655 GCA_964423755.1 uncultured Candidatus Peribacteria bacterium | reverse complement strand
AATCTGTATTTAAAATTTTTAGATTTTTTATTTCTCAATTTTCATAAATAATTTCAGGATTTAAAATTATAGTATTAGGAAAATTTAAAATATAATCATTTTGTTTAATTTTACTTTCTGTCTTTGTATCTATAAAACTCCAATAAATAATAGGAGTAGATTTTTTTATAATTATAGCACCAGTATACAAAAAAGCATCATTTGGAGTACCATTAGGATTAAAACTAAAAAAAGTTTTAGCTTTTGAATCAGTGGGAGTTAATTCTATTTTTAATACATTATTATAATTTCAAGATGGAATATTAATATTTACATCTAAATTTGTAGCATATATAATTTGTATAAAAAAAAATGAAATTAAAATAATGCTTTGTTTTAAATTTTTCATGAAAATATTAAATTAATTTTTAATTAAAATATACTTAATGATAATTGATTTTCAGTCCTTTTCTTTTTAAAAACCTTTTAAATACAAACCAGATCTCGTTATTGCGAAACTGTTGTTCAATTTTCATCAAACATAATTGTATTACATATTTTTTTAAAAGCAAAAAAATTTCTAGAAATTGTACCAGATAGGTATAGACATAAGTACTAGTCTATAACATATGGTTCATTTTTCCTTTTTTAAATTAAACTAAGCTTCATTACCACAAGACCATTAAACAATTTTCTTCAAGTATGTATTTTATGATTTTTTTTAATTTGATAAATTATTAGATTTTAATAATATAAACTAAAGAAATTATTTATTATTTAATTTTATATTTATGTTATTAAAATTATTAGATCCTTTAAGAATTTTTATTGTTTGTATAACATTCTTTTTTGGATATCAAATTGGTTATGAAAATTGATATAACCCTATTGCTCAGTTACATTTTATGGTGCCTTTAATAATAATTGCAATTGCTGGAATATCTGGTATAGAAGGCTTGTTTTTTTGAGAAGAATCAGCAAAACTTAAAGGTTTTGAGACAGGAAGTAATTATCAAAAACAATCTGCAATTGCATTATTATCTTATACTGTAATTGCGATATTTATATATTTTGCTAATTGGTGAATTAAAGCAGAATTAACAATATTATTTACTTTTATTTTTTTCTTCTTTTTTTCTGGTATTAATCATTGAATTGATGCCATAAAAAGAAAAAATTATAAATGGCAAAATATTAATCGTCCATTTATTACTTTAATTTTAATTATAGGAATGATTTATCCTGTATTTATGGCATTAAAAACATTTTAATAATAATTATTTTAATTAAAAAATGAATCAAGAACTTTTGCAAATTATTAATAAATTTAAAAATTGAGATATAGTAGCCCCATTACTTGTTGATGATAATAGTGTATGTGAAATTATTAATTATTTAAATAATTCATCTTTACTTAATATTAATCAAATAGAAGAAGAATGATTTTCAAATGTTTTTGTTTTTAAAACAGATGATAAGAGTTTTAAAATAGAAAAAGCTAGAGAAATTATAGAAAAAGTTAGTATAAAACCAGCATGAGATTTTAATATATTTATAATTCAAGAAATTGATAAATTTACAGAACAAGCAGGGAATAGTCTTCTTAAAACTTTTGAAGATATTCCTAAAAGGATTTTATTTTTACTTACTACAAATGCAAAAGAAAATATTTTAGA
>CAYRGR010000225.1:0-1668 GCA_964423755.1 uncultured Candidatus Peribacteria bacterium | reverse complement strand
AAGAAATTTTTGATACTATTCAAGAAAAAAGTAAAGATTCTCCTTTGTATAAAAATTCAAAAGATGAAGAAAAGGCTATTATTGATAAATTTTTAGAAAATGAAGTTATAGAAATTATTTCTTGAAAAAATCAAGATGATATTACAAATAATATTAATTTTAATTTTAATTGAGATAAATTTATTAATTTTTTAAATGATGTTGCTACGATATTAAAGCAAAATAAAAATTTCAATCAAGATAAAGAATTTTTTAATAGTTTTGTTGTTAATTGAGATTTATCTGTACAAAATAAAAACATTATTAATTCTAATATAAATGCAGAATTTCCATTGAGCATTAAAGATGATTCTTGAAATGAAAAATTAGATTTACTTATTTTACAAAATCAATTCAAAATGCCAAATCCGGAGATTTTTAACATTAATTTAAAAACAATTATTTTTGCAAAAAGTTCACAAAATAACAAATTACAAATAGAACTTAAGGGTATGATTAAATAAAATATTATTTTAATTTAGATTTTTTATAATTAATTTATATGAAAAATTATTTATTGAATAATTTTAAAATTAAAAAAAATATAATTTTTTTATGAATATGAATTTTTTTGTTTGTTTTAATTATAATTATTGTTACACAATTTAAATGATTAATTTCTTCTAATTATTTTTATTTAAACAAAAATTACGCTGACAAAAATGTTGTTATAGTGGCCCTTGATTCTAAGACTATTAATTCAGAAAAATTTAAAAGATTTCAAGATATTAATAGATGTGATTATGCTAATTTAATAAGAAATATCTTGTATTGATCACCAAAGGTTTTATGATTGGATATATTTTTTCTTCAATCATCTGTAAATGAGTCTTGTGATAGAGAATTAAAAGATATTTTAGATAAAAATCAAAACATAGTTGTAGGTACAGAATATTTACAAGAAACATGAGATGTAGCAAAAAAGTTATTTTGAGGTGATAAAGAAATAAAAAATCTTGCTTATGTAGATGTTAAATCATTTAATGATTTAAATTTTTTTGATTTAGATAAAAAAGATATAAAAAATAAAATTCCTATTTATTTTTTGTGAAAAAATCCAATTTTACCTTTGAGCTTTGAGTTGTATAAAAGATTTTATGATATTAATTCTTATGAAATTACATGAAATCATGTTTTGTTTGATAATTGAGATAAAATTCAAATCAAAAATTGACTTGTTAATATTAATTTTTTTACAAAAGACTATAAAGAAGTTAGTTTTATAGATGTTCTTGAAAATAATATAGATAATTCAATTTTTAAAGATAAAGTTGTATTTTTATGAGCTACAGCATCAGATATACATGATGAATTTTTGACTCCTTATGATGCACATAATTTTATTCCATGAGTTGTTATACATGCAAATATGTATAATACATTATCAAGTAAAAAATATCTTATAAATGAAAGTTATTTAATATTTGCTTTAATAAATATTATTTTATTTGTAATTTTTATTTTAATTCTTTTAAATATTAATAATATTTTAAGATGAATTTTTTTATCATTTTGAGTTTTGATTAGTTTTATTTTATTTACTGTATTTTTATTTTACTTTTTTTGAGTTTTTATAGAAATTTTTCCAGCAATTATTATTTATATAATTATTAATTTAATAATTTATTT
>CAYRGR010000224.1:0-1668 GCA_964423755.1 uncultured Candidatus Peribacteria bacterium | reverse complement strand
GTAATATCATCAAATTGTTTATGGTCATATCACATCCATCTTGAAAGTTGAATTGTAATATTATTAAATATTCATTTTGCAGTTTTAGTTCAAGAAGTCTCTATAGCTTCTATTAATTTATCAACTCAAAACATTAATCAACTTTCTTTTTTTGAATTTCTAGCTTCTGTAATTCAATCAGTATACATTACAATAATATCTCATTGAGTAAATTCTATATCAACTTCTTTTAAAATTTTTGAAATATCTTTTGTCATTCATAAGGCCACTCATCAAGATTTGATCTTATAAGTTTTAGATTCATTTTTTTTATAAATAAGTAAATTTTCATGTCATGCTCAAGTCATAAACATTTTTTTTTCTTTTTCATCCCATCTTACCATTAACAATGTCATAAGCATATTTGATTTTACACGAGGTTTTAATATAATATTTGTATTTGATAAAATCTCTGCAGAATTTATTATAATTTTTGAAAAAGCTGATACTAAAGCATTTACTATCATCATAACAAATCAAGAAGCAACACCATGTCAAGTAACATCTCATAAATAAATATAATAATTATCATTTTGCTTAATTATATCATAACTATCTCATCATACTTCACTTGCACTTTTTGTATTTGCTATAATTTCTAAAGAATTACTATATTCTTGCTTTTTATTTAAAATATTTTTTTGAATTTCAGATGCTAATTCTACTTCTGATTTTAATACTTTACCACTTTTTAATTCTTCTTTAAAATTTTTAAGAATATCTAAACTTTTATTAAAAAAATAAATAATAAATTTTATATCAGGATTACTTCATAAAAATTGTAATTGTTCTCATTTTTTTATTCAAGATAAAAATATTGATATTTCTTTTCTTAATTCAATAATGGGTTTCATTAAAGATTTAAAAAAAATATTATATATTAATAAAAATTCAAATGTAATAATTCATCAAAAAATATAAAGTTTTTTTTCTATGGGTATTTTATCAAAATAAATGATAATTAATAGGTTTAATATTATAAATAAAATTATAACAAAAAAAATAAAATAACGTTTAATAAAATTCATAATTTTCTCTTTATAAAATATTATATAAAAATAATATCATATTTTAAAAATAAAAGCAAAATATTGTATAAATTAATCCTATTTTATAGTTTATTATATTTTTTACTTCATTATATTATACAAAGCTCTAATCTCTGAGTCAGATAAAGCACGGTCGTAAATACGGACTTCATCTATGATTCAATTAAATAAATTAGTACCATTTGATAAAGATCATATATTAAAGTTAACAGAACTATTATTTATTAACAATGGTATATTTGTTAGATCAGTATTATTTAAAATTCAATTAATAAATAATTTAAGATATTTTCATTTATAAAAACTACATCAAATATAATTCCATGAATTAATACTAATTGGTCACTGACTTTCAACTTCTCATTCTAATGAAAAAGAATTACCTGATCAAGAAACTCAAAAACTTAATTTTCAATTATTTTCCATTTTTATTCTATAAGAAAGCTCTCAAACGGCATTTATAGCTTTGTTTAAAATATTTCATTCCAAAAATAAATTTGGCTTAATTAATACTAAAAGTGTTATATTTGAATTAAAGTCAAAAGGATTATCAGTAAATATTATTCTATTATTACTTCAA
>CAYRGR010000223.1:0-1670 GCA_964423755.1 uncultured Candidatus Peribacteria bacterium | reverse complement strand
TATTTTATAAAAGCCATTAAAAATTTCAAATTCAGAATTTTTTTTAAGTCTTAAAATATATTTTGTCTTAATTTAAAAAATTTATAAAAACTTTGATAAATATCTGTAGAATTTGTAATTTCTAAATAGTTTCATCATAAATTTATAATTTTTTTCTTATAAAAAATATAATTTACTTTTTTTAATATATTTTTCTTTATTTTTTCAATATTTTTCTATTTTTTGATTTTTATAATGTTTTGTATTATAATTATTTTAACCTTAATCAAAAAAATATGAAAAGTAATAAGTTAATTCAAAAAAAAAATATTAATAATACTAATAAATGAATAATTTCTAGTAAAAATAAAATTTCCGAATTAGTAGATATTATAGATGAGAAAATTTATAAAGAAACTTGAAAGATAGAGGTAGTAGAAATTATACTTAAGACAAAAGCTCATGAATCTCGTAAGTTTCATCAAGCATGACATGTTTGGATATATAATTCAAAATGAGAAGTACTTATACAAAAAAGATCAAAAGATAAAGATTCTTATCCTTCTTTGTGGGATATTTCAGCCGCATGACATATATCTTCTTGAGAAACAATGAATCAATGAACATTAAGAGAATTAAAAGAAGAATTAGGTGAAGAATGAATAATAGAAACATTAAAAACCAATAAACTTGAGTTAATTTTTACCCATATAGAAGATGATAAAAAAGTTATTAAATGAAAAGATTGGTATAATAATGAATTAAATGCTGTGTATTTATTAAAATATGATTTAAAACTTGAAAATCTTAAAATACAGAAAGAAGAAGTTGAAGAATTAAAATTTATACCAATAGAAATATTTGATAAAGAAATACATGATGTTAAACTTAGTAAAAAATATGTACTACAAAACCAAGAATATTATAACAAAGTAATTTCAGAAATTAAAAAAAGATTAGGTTTTATGCTTTAAACAATCCAAAATCTACAATAATAATTCTAAAAATCAAATATTTTATATATATACCAAATGAGAATTGGTTTTCGTTTTTTTCTTTTTAAAAACACTTTAAATTAGACTATCCGCCAGCTGGCGGAGTCAAACAATTTTTTTAAGGTATATGCCAAATGAGAATTAATTTTTGCTAAAATAATTACTATTTTTACTTTAAAATAAAACTAGCTATCGCGTGAAAATAAATTAATTTTATTTGGGTATAAAAGAGTCTCCTAAATGCCATTGTGCATTTTTTAATATAGGATAATATACATCGTCTTCAATATTAATTTGTAAACTAGATAATTCTTCATTTGTGGGCTCATGATCAACAAATTCAACAGGTTGTTTAAAATCAGATACAATTGCCAAAGGCATGCATTCATTGCCTTCGCCCATTTCCAAAACAGCAGCATCTGTAACTGATTGCATAATATTAAATTGCTCCATTTTCATTAATTTACCAAATAAATCAGGTTTATCAATATAACTTCTTAAAGGATTAAAACCACAATATGCGATTGCTCTTCATACAACTCCCCAATTTAACATAAAACTACTACTATCTGACATGGTAACACCAAAATTTTTTATACCATAATAATCTCTTACAAATGACCAAATTTTATTTACTGACATTTGAGGATTTTGTGGCCATAAAATATATTGATTATTAGCATTTGATTCATCAAT
>CAYRGR010000222.1:0-1700 GCA_964423755.1 uncultured Candidatus Peribacteria bacterium | reverse complement strand
CATATTATTATTAATGATTTTCCAGGAATTTGAAAAACGACAATAGCAAAAGCTTTTTCTAAGCTTGTTTGATTAGATTTTTCGCGTATTCAATGAACTTCAGATAGTCTGCCTCAAGATATAATTTGATGAGAAGTTTATGATTTTGAAACAAAAAGTTTCATCATAAAAAAATGACCAATATTTAGTAATATAGTATTGATAGATGAAATAAATAGAATGCATCCAAAAACTCAAAGTGCGTTTTTACAATGCATGGAAGAAAAAAGAATTTCAATAGCATGAATAGAATATGAATTACCAGAAAATCACATGATTATAGCTACGCAAAATCCTATTGAATATATTGGTACTTTCCCTTTACCAGAAGCACAAAAAGATAGGTTTTCATGTGTCGTTAAAATTTGATATCCATCATCAAAAATACAAAAAGGTATTATTATGGACTCAAAATTTTTAAATCTTAATGACAATATCGATAAATTAACACAAGTTATTGATGCAGATAATTTAATAAAAATTCAAGATATTGTTTCAAAAATATTTATAAAAGAAGAATTAGTAGATAAATTGTTACAATTTGTAGATTGGTCAAGAAATGAAGAATTATTGTATTACTGAATTTCTCCAAGAGGAATCAATATTTTTATTATGGTTCTCAAAGCAAATGCTTTTCTTGAAGGCAGAGATTATGTTATACCTGAAGATTGAAAAGATCTTATAATTCCATTTTTGTATCATAGAATATTTATAAAAGATGATCTTTCTTCTGAAAGCAAAATACAATGATTACTTCAAGAAAAATATAAAGAATTTTTATGATAAAATAATTATCTCATGAAAAATTTTTTTAAATATAGATGAACTATCTCTAGAATTTGATTTATTTTAATTCTTATAGGAGTTTTTTTATCAGGCATTTCTTTTATAAAGTGAATTCAGATTCTTATGTTTATTCCAGCGCTAGTAATATCGCTTTTTTTGTATTCTTTTTTGGAGGTTAAAAAGCTTAAAAATTGTGTTAAATGTACTCTTATTAAAGAATGAGAAAATTATATAGTAAATATAAAAAGCGATGATAATATAAATTTTTTCTTAAGGGTTTGATATAAAAAATGAAATAACATAATGCTTCTTAATCCAAATTATACAAATAATTACTTTAATGTTCCGTATGATGAAGATATTGAAATTATTGTCTTTATGAAAGGAACTTTTGATATACTCAGAAACGTTATAAATATTTGAAAAATAAATCAAAATCAAATTTCCAAAATTAAAATATCAAATTCGCAAGAATATAAAAATAATACTTTCTTTTTTGTTAGAGAATATGAATCTTGAGATAATCTAAATCGTATTGATAGTATTAAATCAGCTCTAAAAAATATTCCATTTATTAAAACTATTGTAAATTTTGATATTTCTAAGTTTAGAGGAAATGATAATAATATTGTTTCAAAATTATTTGTAACTAGCAATAAATTGATAAGTGCAAAAAATGATATTATGAAATGAAATATTCTTAAATGGATTCTTATATGTGTAAATTTTATTGTTATATATATTGAGTGGGAAAGTATAGTATTAAATGCATTTATATTATTTCCAGCGATTCCTGTGATAGTTAATATTTATTATAAGAAATACATTTTTAAAAATTTAAAAATACTCAATTTAATAATTTTTTTATTGTTTGT
>CAYRGR010000221.1:0-1704 GCA_964423755.1 uncultured Candidatus Peribacteria bacterium | reverse complement strand
AAGATTTTTAAATCAAGAAGCAAATTTATATATAGATATGCAGACTTTTAATACAGTTTATAAAAATGAAATTATTCCTGAAATAAAAGGTTTTGTAGAACAACTAAGTTCTATAATTAATAACTTTCAAGATGAAAAATTTGAACAAGAATTTAATGAGATAAAAAAATATATATGACAAGATTTCATTGATGCATCAATGAAAATATCTTCTAAATTTGATGAAGAAAGTAAAAAAATTTATAAGTAAAAGAAGTATGAATTGATAGTTTTTTTACAAAAATTTTGACAAAAATAATATTAGCACTATATTAATTTTAGATTATTTAAATATTTTTTATGAAAAACTTAATTTTAGCATTTTTTTATTTTTGGTTCTTTCTTTTAGATCGAAGGCTTTTTATTGTATAAATTTTTTTATAAATTAACAAAACAAGATCCTTCGTAAAAAAGAAGGATTTTTATTTTTTAAATAATTTTTTTATGAAAGAAAATCAAATTTTGACTTTATGACCCGAAGGATCATACTCTTCTATAATAACAAAAGAAATAATAAAAACTAGTCAAATTTCAGATGAAATTAAAATAAAATATGTAGATAAAATTCCTGATATTATAAAGAAAATTAGTCCAAATACATTTGCTATAGTACCTATAGAAAACAGATATGCTTGAGTTGTTTCTGATACTATGCAGACAATCTATGATGCTAGAGATAAAATAAAAGTAATTTGATGGAAATCTTTAAAAATTATACATTGTTTTTGTATATTACAAGAAAGTAATTTTAAAAAAATTAATAAAGTCTATTCTCATCCTCAAGCACTTAGACAATGTAGAATAAAATTAGAAAAAATGCCTCAAATAGAACAAATTTCTACACCTTCTACAAATTTTCAAATTTGAAATCTAAAAGAAAATGAAGCCATAATTTGTAATAAAGAGACTGCTATTAGTGCTTGATTACAAATTATTGATAACGAATTTTGCCCTATAGATAATGTTACACGTTTTGCTTTAATTTGAGATAAAAACTATATTAATTTTAATATGTTTAAAAATTTAGATCATGATAGAGATATTCTTATTTTATCCTCTTTACCTGATGATAAATGAAGTTTAGCAAAAGCTCTTTTAATTTTAGCAGATTTTTGATTATCTTTACATTTTATATTATCTTTAGCTAGATGAGATGGTAAATATGATTTTCCTATGGTAATAGATAATTGAATCCAAGAAAAAACCAAAAATTTGATAAATAAACTTTGTTTATGAGATAATTTTTGAGAAACAAAAAATGCTATACAAATATTATAATTTATTTTTTATTATGAAATACTTATTACTTTTTTGAAAAATAATGATTTATTTCGGGTAACCCCGAAAGTAATATAAATTTTTTTGAATAAATTTTCAAAATATATTAAGCTTGAAATTAATTAAATTTTATATTTATAAACAAAATCCAAACAAATATAAGAAATGAAACTGCAAAAATGTTAAATGCAGAATTACGATAAAATATTTTATTTTTTAATTTATAAAATTATGTGAATAGAAGTAGTATGAACAATACCAAATCGTCATGAAATAAAGAAATTAATTCCTTTGGATTTAAAATCAAAAGAATTTGTAGATAATACAAGAAATACAATAATAGATATTTTAAAATGAATAGACAAAAGAATTTTACTTTTTGTTTGA
>CAYRGR010000220.1:0-1705 GCA_964423755.1 uncultured Candidatus Peribacteria bacterium | reverse complement strand
ACGAGGATGATAAAATATTGTTTTTTTCATATTGATATATGATTAGAAAGTAAAATTAGAAGATAATTTATTAGGGATTTTTCATTATTTTTGTCATCCTTGCGA
The DNA here is from genome assembly GCA_964423755.1 of uncultured Candidatus Peribacteria bacterium. Classification (GTDB taxonomy): domain Bacteria; phylum Patescibacteriota; class Gracilibacteria; order BD1-5; family UBA2023; genus CAYRGR01. The sequence continues at coordinate 1,600 of CAYRGR010000220.1, read as the reverse complement.
AGCGAGGATTCATTTTAACTGAAATTAATTTCTTCTAAAAGAGATTCTCCTTCGGAGAATGAAACATTAGGATGAATGGATTCTCTTTTAGAAATTAAAAGAATTCTCTTAATTTATTTTAATTTACTTTGATTGGCTATTAGCTAATTTATTATATCTAAATATTTGAGATATCAAAAAAAAGAGTTTATTTTAAAAGAAGGCTTACGATAAGTCAAATAACACTTAAAATTATTCAAATTAACCAAAATCTCATAACAATATTTTCTTCTTTCCATCAAAGAGCTTCTAAATGATGGTGAAATGGAGCAACTAAAAAGATTTTTTTACCATTTCTTAATTTTTTACTTATAACTTGAATTAGACTGCTAAGTATTTCTAATATATAAATAGCTGATATTATAATTAAAACAAATAAAGTATTTGTCATCATTGCAATAATTCAAAGATTAGCTCAAAGAGCTAGGGCTCATACATCTCACATATAAAATTGGGCTGGTTTTATATTAAACCATAAAAATGCTATTAAACATCAGACTATAATCATACATAGTGCAGATAAAATTAATAATCAATGAGCATATGATATAATAGCATAAACAGCATAATTAAATAATAAAAGTCATCAAGCAAGTCAGTCTAATCAATCAGTAATATTTACAGCATTTGCCATAGAAATAATTACAAAAATAAAAAGAGGTATAAAATAAATTCAAATTGATATATTTTTTCAAAATGGATTATTTAAATTTCTAATAAAATTTCAAACACTATCTACTTCTCACCATCATAATTTGTAATAAAACCAATAAGCTCACAAAGAAGCAAATCATATTAATGCTATCATTTTTATTTTTGCTCATAATCACTTTGTTCTTCAAATCTCTTTAACATTCATGTAATCATCAATTAATCAAATAAGTCAAACTGTAAAAAGAGTAAAAAGAGATAAATAAGTTTCATTTCTATTAAATAATGAATATTTGATATTAATTCAAAATAAATTCTTAATTTCTGGAGCAAAATAAAGTGCTACAATAGACAATGCAACAAGTAAAAATATAATAAAAAGAATTATTGCTCATCACATAGTAGGTGTACCACATTTATCTTTATGTAATTTTGAAAAAATCGTAGCCTTTCATACTAAAGCCTCTTTTCTAATTTGTTTTCATAATTTATATTTATATAAAAATTTAATAAAAAACGGTGTAATAATAAATGTCAAAAAAAAAGCAACAATTAAATATGTTAAAAGGAAAGTAATATTTCACATTTTTAATTAAAATTTAAAAAATTAAAATTTTTCTAGTTTTTTTATTGCTTGTCTTTCTAATTCTCTTTCTTCAAATTCTATTTTAGAAAAAATATCTCAAATTTGATCATATCAAGTTAATTTATAAATCATATAATATACATATTCAAAAATAGCTCTAAATAAATTTACTGAAATATTTATAAGCATAATTATTCAAATTAAAACATATAATGTAACATGTCATGTTTCATAATTTATAAAAATAAAAATAGACATAAATACAGATATAAATAATCAAATAAAAATCCCATATAATCAAATTAAAACATATCTATAATTAGA
>CAYRGR010000219.1:0-1708 GCA_964423755.1 uncultured Candidatus Peribacteria bacterium | reverse complement strand
ATTATGAAGGTGTTGCAAGGAATAAAAAATCAAAAAATTCACAAGAAATATTAATCTATAATTATGATAGTTAAAATAGATATACCTAAAAATAATTTATTTCAAATTTTAGTTCCTGATGATATTGAAAAATTTGAAATTGTAAATTATGGATTTGCTGGTACATGGATAATGGAAAAAGATTCTAAGAATTTGAATGCTTGGAAACAAAAAATTCCAAATGGAAAATATGAAATTATTGGAAGAATTAAAGATGTAATTATTGATGATTTTTCTGATATAGAAACAGATAAAAATTTCATATTAAGAAAAATAAAATAAAATTATGAAAGGTCTTAGTTGTGGAATAATTATTATCAATTCAGAAAATAAAATTCTTGGTTGTAAAGCATATGGTAAAAAACCTAATGAATTAAGAAGTTATGATATACCAAAAGGTGGTATTAATATCAATGAAACACCATATCAAGCAGCTATTCGTGAAACATTCGAAGAAACTGGATTAGATTTAAGTGGAATTGAATTAGAAGATTTAGGTCAATTTAATTATAATTCAAAAAAGAATTTACACGTTTTTAAATGTAATTACGAAATTGGTGATTTATCTAAATTACATTGTGATTCGATGTTTACTGATAATTTTGGAAATAATTGTCCTGAAGTAATCGGATATAAATGGATTGATTTTTCTGAAATAGATACACATTTTTATATGTCGTTGGAAAAAGTGTTAAATATTATTGGTGAAAATTATTTATTTACTAAAAAATAATTATATATATATACAATATGATTACAGATTTCAAATTTTTTAATGACTGTGATGGATGCAAATATTTTAATTTTAATGATTTAGATGTTTATTATCCTGGATATGAAAATCCTTTATATTATTTAGTTTATAAAAGAACTATTGAAGAATTAGTTTTTATTAAACCAAAAGAATATATTCAACGTGTAGCAAAAGGTCATAATATTTCTTATGATGAAGAATTAGAAATTGTAAATCAAAAATTAGTTGATAAATATATAGTTGATTTAAAAAAAGGTGATAAATTTCCAATTGGTTTTTACACAGAAAGAGGATCATCACAAGAAGGTAGACATCGTGCTATCGCAATGTTGCAAATGGGTATCAAAAAAATGCCAATTATAAAAATAAAAAACGTTTCTAAAAAATATGTCAAAGATATTGTTGATGAAATTAAGAATTTGAATCGTGATGAAGTTAATCAATATTTTATAAATAAAGGATATAAAGGTATAACAGATTTAGATTGGCGTGAACTACAAAGTTATATAAAATATCCAGATAGATATTAAAAAAACCCCACTTCGTAAGTGGGGAACGCATCTTAAAGCAATGCAATTGAAGTAATTAAACTAACTATATCAGTTTACCTTTGGTAAATGATTAAATATTGTATTTTGTTGATTTTAGTTTTATTTCAAAATCAGAATCAAATTTTTTATAATCATCAATGCTAAAAATTCCCCACGCATTATTAATTTCATAATCTGAATTATTGTCACAAGCACCTAACACAATTTCACCATCACCATGTTCATAAAGGTTTTCTATTTCTAATAAAAATGTACCTTCAGGATACCAAACACCAATAACAATATCACCAATTTCAACTTTTTCTCTAATATCAGGAATATTTTTAAATATATCTTTTTTGACAATATTATCAATATTTATTAT
>CAYRGR010000218.1:0-1709 GCA_964423755.1 uncultured Candidatus Peribacteria bacterium | reverse complement strand
AAGATCCAAAAAAGAATACTGAGAAATTTTTTGTACTTCGGAAGATATAGTAGAATATGCTAAACTCCAATCAACAGAAAACCCCATTGATTGCCATAATTTCTTAAATTTATCTCTATATAATTTTGTTATTTTTAAACATTCTTGGTTAAATTCTAATCTATCCATTTCTACAGCCTTTTTTCATATTTCTTTTTCTACAAGTCTTTCAGTAGGCAATCAATTATCATCAAATCAAAATGGATAAAATAAATTATAGCCCATAATTTTTTTAAATCTTGCAATAACTTCTGCTTGAGTATAAGAAAAGATATGTCAAATATGAATTTGTCCTGATACAGTTGGAGGTGGTGTATCAATTGAATAAATAGGCTTAGAAGAATTTGGATCAAATTTATAAATTTGATTTTCTTCCCAGAATTTTTGCCATTTTGATTCTGATTCTGGTGTATAAGCTAAAGGTTTTTCTTTGTCCATATTTTTAATATAGTTAATATATAAACTGTTTAGTTTTTTATTATATTCAATTCATCTTAAAATAATTTATTTTTATAAATATTTAATAATTCTAATAGTTTTTGTCTTAAACTACTTATTATTTTATTTACATTTATGTTTAAAATACTTTTAGATTTTATTTTTTTTCTTGTTCTACCAAATAAAATAATTTACCCATATATGTATATAATGATATAATTAAGTTAAATTAACATATACTGAAATTCTATAAAAAGTCAAATCAATTTACAGATTAAACATTCGAAAACTAGTTTCTCATCAACTTTAAGCCAAAACTATCTTTACAAATTAAACTTGGTGGATTCATGGACTCTATCAAATGCTTTTGGACAATACCATTAAGTTAAGAGCCAATATTTTATTGACCTTTACTCATTAGTAAGCTATAAAATAAGTATTTTTAAAACATGAATTTTTCATGTTTTTTTGTTTGTTTTTTTTGATTGAGCCATACAAGTTAATCTAACTATATTGTACAATAAATAATTAATAATCAAACCAATTTTCAAAAAAGACTTGACAAGCATAAATAAGCCAAAATAAAAAGTATATATTATATAAAATTTTTGATTTATGGAAACAAGTAGAATACAATATTTACTTGAGTTTGTTGAATCTCATAAATTTCTCATAAAATAGCTAAAAAAGACTTGATTTTAAATTATTTTTAGTATAATTAGTTATGTTAATTTATCTCATAACTAAGCTAATTATGAAGACATTTTTACAACCATCATTTTCCGCTCAATTTGTATATCAATACATACCAGAAAATCATTATCTCTTACAAGTAGATAAATTAGTAGACTGGAATAAATATTCAAATAAGATTAAAAAGAATTGATATAAATGAGAATGAGATATATGACAACCAATGATTAACCCAGTAATACTTTTTAAAATGCTTTTTTTGTGTCATCTGTATAACATAAGTGAAAGAGAAGTAGAAGAACAAGTGAATTTTAATATTGTAATGAAATATTTTTGTGATTTAGTTCCAGAGGATAGATCACCAGATCATAGTACTTTATCAATATTTAAAGAAAGAATACTTGAAACTAATAAAAAATTAAAGAAAAATATTTTAAAAGAATTATTTAATGAAATAATAAATAAAGCTTCTAAATTATGACTTACTGACAGGTATCTATAAAATAGTACACATGATTCTAAAGGTTTTTATACTTTTT
>CAYRGR010000217.1:0-1736 GCA_964423755.1 uncultured Candidatus Peribacteria bacterium | reverse complement strand
AAATAATCTATATCTTTTTTATATGAAGTATGTGCCTTTAAAGCATTTTCTATATGATGTATATCATTATAATTAGCAGAAACATAAATATTTTCAATTCATAGAATTTTTTCAATTTCAATTATTCAAGTATCTGTCAATGTTGCAGTTTTCCATTTTTCATCAATTTTATAATGTAAATTTTCTTTTAAAGTTTTTGCAATTTGAGCAAATTTAATATATTTACTAGTTGGCTCCATATCTGGAGAAGAAATTATAAGAGGAGTACGTGCTTCATCTATAAGAATAGAATCAACTTCATCTACGATGGCAAAAAATAAATTTCATAATACACGCCTTTCTTTATTTGGAGACATATTATCTCTCAAATAATCAAAACCAAGTTCATTATTTGTAATATAAACAACATTTTTATTATAATTTTCTTGTTTTTCTTGTGTATTTTGACCATGATTAATTACTCAAACACTTAATCATAATGTATTATAAATAATTCACATTTCTTTTGTATCACGTAATGCAAGATAATCATTTACAGTTACTATATGTATAGGAACTCAAACTAAAGCATTTAAATAAGCAGCAATAGTAGCAACGAGAGTTTTTCATTCTCATGTTTTCATTTCTGCTATATTTCATTCATGTAGTGCTAAAGCTCAAATTAATTGAACATCAAAAGGAATCATATTCCAAGTATATTTTTTGTCTCATAAATCAAATTCTTTTCAATAAATTAATTTACACGCAGTCCTATGTAATGCAAAAGCTTCAAATTTAATTTCTTCCAAAATAGATTTAATTTTTAAATAATCATTTTCATTGTTAATATTTAATCATTCAAATTTTGATTTAAATTCTTCAGTTTTAGATTTTAATTGATCAATTGTTTGAAATTCTTTAACAAAAACTTCTTCAATTTTTTTAATTTGTTCAAGTTCATAATTATATTTTTTTAATTTTTTTTCTGTTGGATCTCAGAAAATTTTCGTAATAAATTGATTTAACATTTTAAAGGTTTTAAATAAAATAAAAAATTGTAATTTTAAATATTTTATTAAAATAAGTTTACTTAATTAAATATTTAAAATTAATGGTGAACATTTTATCTAAACTTATATTTTTTACAAATCTAAAATATTTTTTGCTTTTTAATAACTTTAATATAAAATTATACTTAATAAGAATTGATTTTTGAATTTTAGCTTCGTAAAACTTTTAAATATATACTAAGTATTAATATTTCGAGACTGTCAAACAATTTTACTTAAATATAAATAATAACATTACTTTTTAATTTTAAAATTATGTGAAACGAAAATTTTAAAGATAAAGATGAGGACGAAAAGAAAATAAAATTTAAAGAAAGTATTATTAATATAGAAAAACAAAAACAAGAAATAAAAAATAAACTTAAAAAAATTATAGAACAATTATGATTGCAATTAAATTGAGCAATAGATATTTCAAAGTTATTAGAAGATTTGAATTCTTTAGATAGCTTAGAAAATCTTAAAGATTTAAAAGATAAGATAGAAAGAATTATACAAAAATTAAATCAAGAACAAATAAAAATTATGGAAGATCTATTTAATCAATTAGAAAATTTATTTGTTTGAAATCCACAAGATGGATTATTAATTTAAATAATTATTTATGACAAACTTTAAGCTAAAATCTTTACTTGAATCATCATGAATTTCTTGAGAGATACAATATAATATTACAAATATTTTTGA
>CAYRGR010000216.1:0-1772 GCA_964423755.1 uncultured Candidatus Peribacteria bacterium | reverse complement strand
AAAAAAGAAAGTGATTTAGATGAAAAAAAAGAAACAATAAAAGATTTTAAAGAACAAATTAGTCTTATGGAACAATTACTTGTTTCTTTTAAGTCTATGTACTCTTGATCTTTAAAATCCAAATTCTTATGACAAGATTTTATTTCTTTAGAATATGTTGCTGTTGCTAAAGAAATTAATTTTTTTGTTGTAATACCCAAAAAAGCAAGAATACTATCCGAAAAATTAATTACATCTTTTTATCCTGATGCAATAGTAGATGAAGTAGAAGAAATTAATATTTTTAAAAATAAAAAAGTTATAAAATGTGCTAATTTAGTATTAGATAAACCTTTTAATTTACCTATAAAAACTTATCAAAAATTAGAAAGTGATCCTATCAATAATATTACTAATGCATTATCTAAACTTGGTCAAAATGAAGCTTCTAGTATTCAAATTTTATTAGTACCAGTTAAAGATTCGTGGCAAAAAAAAGTCAAAAAATTAAATGAACAATTACAAAAATGACTTTCTTTTTCTATAAATCCTTTAAATTGGATTGTTTGAATTATGGAGTTTTTATCTGCATCCAAAGATGATAAAGATAATAAATCCAATAAAGACGATATAGATAATGATGCTGATTCTTTAAAAAAAGACAAATGAAAAAAAACTTGATATGATGTAATTATTCGTATTATTTGTACATGAGATGATGAATCTGTAGCAGAGGCTCAATTAAAAAATATTATTTCATCTTTTACACAATTTTCTTCACCAGACAATAATAGCTTTGCAAAAGCAAATTATGTAAATTCAAATTTTTTAATACACAATTATATTTTTAGATATTTTAGAAGAGCATTTTTTAGAAAACAAAATATTTTAAATATAGAAGAGATAGCTTCTTTGTTTCATTTTCCTCATGCAAAATACAATAAAACACCAGAAATTAAATGGCAAGGTTATAAAGTTACTAAAGCACCCCCAAGCATTCCTAAAGAATGAATATTTCTATGACATAATATTTATAGATGAGTCAAGACTGATATTAGGATAGCAAAACAAGATAGATTCAGACATGTTTATGTAATATGACAAACAGGTACATGAAAATCTTGTGCTTTAGAAGTAATGATTAGACAAGATTTAAGAGCTTGAGAATGAATTTGTGTAATGGATCCACACTGAGACTTAGCAGATGGTACATTGCCTTATATACCTAGAGACAGAGCAGATGATGTTGTTTATTTTAACCCAGCAGATACTTCCAGACCATTATGAATTAATTTATTAGAAGCAGAAGGTGATGAAGAAAAAGATAGAGTTACTCAAGATGCTATGAATATAATGTTAAAACTTTTTTGAAATGAAATCTTTGGTCCTAGATTACAAGATTATTTTAGAAACTGAGTTCTGACTTTAATGGATTATCCTTGAGGATGAGCTATTACAGATTTGGTAAGACTTTTTACAGATGATGATTTTCAAAAAGAAAGAGTAAATACTTGTAAAAATTCGATAGTAAAATCTTGGTGGAATTATACTTTTGCTAATATGTGAGATAGAGAAAAATGAGAAATGATACCATTTTGGGCTGCAAAATTTGGTTGATTTATCACAAATACTATGATGAGAAATATTATATGACAAGTTAAAAGTTCATTTGATATTTCAGATTGTATGCAGACAGGTAAAATTTTACTTATAAATTTATCAAAATGAGTTTTGGGTGATGTTAATTCAAATTTATTATGACTTATAATAGTTTCAAAAATACAAATGGCTGC
>CAYRGR010000215.1:0-1773 GCA_964423755.1 uncultured Candidatus Peribacteria bacterium | reverse complement strand
CATTAGAAAAACGAAAAGAATGCTTAATGTTGTTATATGAATATATGACATCTAAGTTAGATTTGAAAAACATAAAAATGAATTTATTTTTTTATGATTCAAAAGTTAAATATCCAAAATTAATTGGACCAGAATATGAATATCTTCATTTTCAACGATGGGAAATTAGACTTGAAAATTTAACTCATAAAAGAAGATTTAAGCTTGTAGATGAATTAAATAATGCAAAATTATCAATAGATGGAATTCCATTTGAAATTTATTCTGAATCATAAAAATTATGGCAAAAAAAGATAAAAACAACTATCAAGTATCAAGAAAAATATTATAAAGGTACTGTGATAGATAAAGAAGAAATATTAAGATTAATTTCTGATAATATAGATAAAATAACTATCGAAATACGTGAAAGAACAGCATATTCAGATAAAACAGAAGAAATAGTAATTTCAGTAAGATATTAATATGGAAAAAATTGATAATATTTGTCTAAATTTTAAATTATTATTGGGAATAGTTATATTTCCCAATAATATCCTTTATATTTTTTAATATTTTTTATTGCATAGCTAACACAACCTGGTATAAAAATATCAGAATTTTTAATTTCATATAAATCTTTCCAAATTTTAATAATATTTCCAAATTCATCTTTTTGTATTATATTCAGATATTTTTTTATTTTCATATTATATTCATTTAATATATTTAAAACTTCATTTTTTTCTAATAATTTTAAGCTATAGAAAAAATTATTACTTTGTTTACATTTGTTTTGTAATACTTGCTTTATTGAATTTTTATTTATATTCATTATTATTGAACATTCATTTATACTATTAAATTTTTTAATAAAATTGCCAATTAAATCATATTGATATATTTCTTTCTTTTTATATCCTCGCTTATTATTTTCTATTTTAATATTATTTTCTTTGAAAATTGTACTAATAGTATTTTTACTTATTTTTAATTTTTTAGCAATATTATTGATGGTTAATCCATTTTGATATAAATTATTGACTTCATCAAATCTTAATTGCCGTTTATTTTTATATGTGTTTTTTAATTTAGCTTTAGTTTCATTTGATACTTTTTTATTTAAATTATTTGCTGCAAAAGGTCTAGAATTATATCCATTATTATATGAATCATATTTATCTATATAATGTTGTTCTCTATCAATACAATCTTCTTTTTTACATTCTTCTAAAATTTCAAATCTTATATTGTCTATACTATATTTATTAACTGCGTTTTGTAAAGCAGGTAACTGTGATTTATTTTGAGATAATTCTTTATAATGTTTTCTCCATCTTTCATAAAAACCCAATTTATTAAATGTACTTCCAATATAAACTTTTCCTGTATTATTAGTAAAACTTATTTTATAAACACCTATAGTTCTAGGAAAACTTCTTCGATCATTTATTGTATATTTCATATTTATCATTTATTTTTATAAAATAATATCTTTTGTGTTAATATTATTTTTGTGTAGATAATCTAATAAAATATATTCTACGAATCTGCTCTTATTAGTAGATAAATCTTCAATTTTTTTTAATATTTCTTTATTTATTGATAGATTAATTTTTTTCTTTGATTTATTTTTATTAATATTGTCCATAAGTTTTTTATTTATATATAAATATTTAAAAAATGAAAAAGTGGGTATTATGCTTACTTTAACATAATTTAACATAATTTAACATAAATTAACATAAATTAATATATATGCCAAGAAAAAAATTAACTGAAGAAGAAAAAAAG
>CAYRGR010000214.1:0-1778 GCA_964423755.1 uncultured Candidatus Peribacteria bacterium | reverse complement strand
CATATATAAAAAATAATCGACAATTTTTAGATACTCATTTGAATCCTATTACAGAATATATTACTACTCCAGGTGAACTTTGTTATTGTGTTTTTAAATTAATGAAAAATCTAGCTGAAAATGATAAATGTTTTAGCAACATGGCGATGATAATATCAGAAATAGAATGTGCTAAATTAGAATTTTATCGAAGAATTGTTGCTCCATATGAAGATAAAAAAATAAAAGAAAATGGAGATGTAAAATGACAGAAAAAGAACGAAGAAATTTTTTTAGATGGACAGGTAGTGATACTAATTGGGAAATTATGTTTTTACAGAATATAGGAGAATTCAAAGAAAAAAAATCAAAATATACAAAATTAGAACTTTTAAAAAAATATAAAAATGCATCAGAAAAAAGAAAAAATTGGGGAAATTTAGATAAAGAAAAAATATTAGAGTGTGTAAATTCTTTAATTTTATCATTGGAGGGAAAATAAATGGACAAATTAATTCCGAGGTTGTATAAAGAATACGGACAATATGTTAATAGTTCCAGAGCTTTTTGTGGTGATCTTGATGGGTTGAAACCCGTTGAAAGAAGAATTTTATTATCTACATATCAAATTGCAAAAGATAAATTTGTAAAATCTGCAAGAGTCGATGGTCATAATCTTGGTCATTTTCATCCGCACTCATCTTGTTTAACAGGCGACACAAAAATTATGTTATTAGACGGAACTTCTAAAACTATTGAAGAATTGACTAGCTTTTCGGAACCATTTTGGATATATTCTTGCAAAAATAATGGAGAAATTGTTCCGGGTTTAGCTCATTCTGCTCGTGTTGCAAAAGAAGTTCAAGAAATTTGCGAAATAATTTTGGATAACAATCAAACTATTACTTGCACTCTTGATCATAAAATTATGTTAAGAAATGGAGAATATTGTGAAGCAGAAAAGTTAAAAATTAACGATTCTTTAATGCCTATTTATACTAGATTAGAAGATGGATATAAATGGTATTTAGATAATTCTAAGAAAATTCCTGGTGGTGAAAAAGTATGTAAGATGGTTATTAGAAATTTAATAAATAAAAATATCGATTTAATATTATCAGAATCAGAAAAAAAATCTTGGCATTGTCATCACAAAAATAAGAATAGATTAGATGATAGACCAGAAAATTTAGACTTTATTACTAGAAAGGAACATACGAAGGAAACCGTTAAAAACTTCGATATAGAAACACGAAAAAGAATAGGAAAAAAAATTAGTTATAGATATCATAATAACAAAGATTTTAAAAGTAAACTATTAAATGCGTTAGAAAAAGGACAAAAATCATTATTTTCATCAGATAGTCCAATTAGAGAAAAAATTAGAAAAAAGAATTCTAATTTAATCAATAATTATAATAAAATACAAGTTGAAGATAAAATAAAAAAAATTGTAATAAAAATGATTAAAAAAAATTTGGAATTGTCAGAAGAAAATTATGAAATAACAAGAAAAGAATTTTATAATTATCCATTGTGGAATAAACTAATTGATAAATTTGGAAATATCGAGAATGTAGCAAAAAAAATAACCATCAATCATAAAGTTTTATCTGTAAATATTATTAAATTAGAAAAACCAATTCAAGTATATGATATAAGTGTAGAAAAATATCATAATTTTGCAATAGAACAAGGAGTTTTTGTTCATAATTGCTATGGAACAATTGTTCAATTAGTTCACCAAGGATTTTTAGATGGTCAAGGAAACTGGGGTAGTAAAATCGGGGTTGAAGATA
>CAYRGR010000213.1:0-1785 GCA_964423755.1 uncultured Candidatus Peribacteria bacterium | reverse complement strand
ATAAATCTGCAATTGGATCAGTTATCATAAATAATTAAAAATTAATAAATTAAAAAAATAGGATTACCAACTTGATTTACGTACTCATACTAATTCTCAAAAATTAGATTTTTCTCTAATACAAATCCTACACATATTAAATTTTCAAATATATCATCTATTTCTCCCGCAAATAAAACATCTATGATAAAGCTTTGTAGAAAATTTAATTTTTTTAGATTGTTTAAATTCTTGATTAGCTTTTTCTATAGATCTAATACATTTTATTCTTAAAGATTTTTTAGCCATAAATAATAAAATTAGTTTTTATAAAAAGGGAATCACATTGCTTTTAATAAAGCTATGCTATGATCTGTATTTATATTTTTGATCTTTATTGTTATTTGTAAACCATGTGGCTTTACGACATCATGTGTAGGAACTTCTGGAAAAACAATGTGTTCTTTAATTCAAAAATTATAATTTCATTCTTTATCAAATGATTTAAGAGAAAGTCATCTAAAATCTCTAATTCTAGGACAAACAATGTTTATTAATTTTTCTAAAAAATAAAACATTTTATCTCATCTTAATGTAACCATAAGTCATACAGGCATTCATTCTCTTAATTTAAAATTTGATATAGCCTTTTTTGCAGTTTTTACAACCGCTTTTTGTCATGCTATTAATGATAAATCATTTTGCAAATCAGTATAATTTTTATTTGAACTTTTCATAAAAGTACCTATTCAAATATTTAAAACTATTTTTTCAAGTCTTGGTAAATCCATATAGTTTTTTATCTTTAGTTCCTTTTTAATATTAGGAAGTATTTCTTTTTTATATAATTCTTTAAATGTCATATATTTTAGAATTAAAAATTAGGTTTTAAATATTTTTTCATGATTTTTTAGAAAATCTAGATTTTTTTCAATTTTCAATTTTAAATCAAACTTTAGTAAGTGAATTTGTATGTGGACAAACAAGCATTACATTAGAAACATCTATAAATTTTTCTATTTTAACAATTTGTCATGGTGTATTTCATTGTTTTTTAATATGTTTTGTAACAATATTAATACCTTCGACTAAGATTTTATTTTTAATTTTATTAACAGAAATCACTTTTCATTGCTTACCATTATCTTTTCATGCAATTACTTGTACTTTATCTCAAGAATGTATTTTCATATATAAGTAATTAAAATATAATTTATTTATAAAACTTCTTGTGCTAAACTCACTATTTTTTGGAATCATTTACTTTTTAATTCTCTAAAAACTGGTCAAAAAACACGAGTAGCTTTTGGTTCACCATTATCTCAAACAATAACACACGCATTATCATCTGATTTAATATAAGTACCGTCTTCTCTTTTTATTTCTTTTGCAGTCCTTACTATTACAGCTTTTACTACAGATTTCTTTTTAATATTTCATTGTGGTAAAGCTTCTTTTACAGAACAAACAATAATATCTCAAACATATGCATATCTTCTTTTTGATCATCAAAGAACCTTAATACACAAAACTTCTTTGGCTCAACTGTTATCTGTAACAAATAATCTACTTTCTGCTTGAATCATAAATGATTAATAAATTAAATTATAAAAAATTAAACTTTATCTTTTCATTCTAAATTATCTTGTACTTTCCATCTTTTTAATTTACTTAAAGGTTTTGTGACTTCTACTATAGTAATAGATTCTCATTCTTTACAAGAATTTGTTTCATCATGTGCATAAAATTTCTTAGATATTTTATATCTTTTTTTATATTTTTCGTCAGTTTTATAACCACTTACAG
>CAYRGR010000212.1:0-1797 GCA_964423755.1 uncultured Candidatus Peribacteria bacterium | reverse complement strand
AATAGCTTCTAAAAATGGAATAATATTAAATAATCAGAATTGAATATATCATTGATCTTCAATTATTTCTTTAACTTTTTTTAATCATCATAATCATTGTCAACAATTTAAAAATATTTTTTCTATATCTTCAAGTGTTTGAATATTTTTAAAATCTGGAAGCTTATAGTCAATAGTTTTATTTTCATTAAAATAAGAATTTTTTGTATCAAAAATAATATTTCAAACTATTTTTAAAAATAATATTTTTTCTTTATCTCAAAATCAATCTGTTAAATCAAATTTTTCTCAATCATGTTTTTGTTTTTTTTCAATTTCATTAGTTATTCTGTTGATATGAGGAATCATAAAACCTAGTCATAATTTATTTAAATAATCTCAAATATCTAAAACTTTATCTACTTGTTCTAAATTATTACATTTTATTGGTTCATTTCAAATTCATTTTATTAAATAATTTGTATCATTTATTTTTTCTACTTTTGCAAAAATTCCTTTTCCAATTTCTAATTTTGCAATAGGATTTTCTGGTGTTAATGTTGATAATCATTGATAATTAGATCATACTGTAGATTGAGATAATTTTGTATCATTTTGATTTTGAATACCTGCTTGTTTATCTATTTCTGTTTTAATTGATTTTAAGTAAGTGTTATTATCAATATTTCATTCCCATGCCGATTGAAATAAATTACTAAATTTTTCATTTTGATATATTTTAGATGTATCTTCTAATTTTTTTATTACTAAACCTAATTTTATTTTATTTTTAATTTCATCTTTAAGACGCTCATCTTCTGGAATTTCTTTAATTATTCAATTATCTTTTAATAATTTAAAAAATTTTGTGGAATCTTGTTTTTCTAATTCTTCTAATATTTCCTGTTTTATTTTTTCATCTTTTAAGTTTTGTAATTTTTTATCATCAAATCCGATTTTTTTTAATTCTGGACTTACTTCTTTTGTACTTTTTTCTAAATCTTCTTTTAATATATCTAAAATTTCAGAAGGTTTTTTATCTTTAAATTTTTTATCAAATTCCTCTTTTCAATAATAATCTATTAATGATTGTTTAAATCCATTAATATCTTTTATATAAGGAACATTATTTTTATAATCAATTAATAAAATAATGTCATCTATTAATTTATTTTCTTTTTCTTTTTGCTCTTCTTTTTCTTTTTCTAAATCTTTCAATGTTTTTAAATTATTCTGTGATACTTTAATTTTATCAAAAGCTAAAATTGATATATCATAACATATATCAATAAAAGTATTATTATTAATAATTCAACGTATATGATAAAAAAAACTATATATATAAGTAATTTACTCATTGTTTAGTTAAATCTTCTATTGCTTTATTAGGATTTAATTTATTAATATTTATCATTTTTAAATAATCTATTAATTTTTTGAGTTCATTTTTTGGAATATGATTTAATTGAAAATTTAATCCAGCCATACTCATTATAAAATCATCAACATTAAATATTATTTTAATTTCATTTAGTTCTTCTTGTATATTATCTAAAAGCAATGTATCTATTTTATCAAAATAAATATGCACATTATTATATTTAGGATCTTTTTGAAAATTTTCTTCATAAATTTTTAAAGCTTTTTGTTTATCTCATCAAGATTCTAAATTTTGAAGAACTAAATTTAATTGTTGAATTTTATTTTCATCTTCTAATAAATTCAATAAGGTAATTAATGTACTTTTAAGATAAAAATTAGTCTCATTTATCTTTTCTCATTTTAATAATTTATCAAACATTTCAGCATTTTTTTCTT
>CAYRGR010000211.1:0-1818 GCA_964423755.1 uncultured Candidatus Peribacteria bacterium | reverse complement strand
AAAATTTCTATCATTGAAATACCAAAATCTATAATAATTTTTTCTGTTTGTCATAGTGATAAAGAAGCTAAAACTAAACTAAAAAGTATTAGTAATATTCCAAAAAAAACTATCAAATAAAGAATTTTATTCCTTGAAAATTCTTTAAATGTATTAATTGCTATATTAAACATATAAATTAAAAATTAAAAATTAAATTATATTTATATATTTTAATTATTAAGATAATAAAAATATTTTGTATCCAGGTAAATTTAGTTATATCTAATAAAAATTGGTTTTCGATTTTTTTTTTTTAGAAAGCTTTTAGGTTAGACTAGGAAATAAGAAACCATCAAGCAATTTTTATTAAGTATATATTAATTTTTACTAAAATTAACATTTAATAATTTAATTCACGCTTTTAGTTTGATTAGATTAAAATTGTGTCAATAAAATCTCAATGTCAATTTATAAAATCTTTTATAGTTTGAGACTTTCATCATTCTAATTTAACTTGATTCAATATTAATATTCATTTATTACAATTTATTCATATCATATTTTCTAATTTAATAATTTCTCATATTTTATACATATTATAATCATTTTCAATAAAATCACATTTTTCTATAATTAACTTCTTATTTTTAAAAAATGTATATATTCAAGGCCAAGGAGTTAATCATTTCCATAAATTAAAAATACTTTTAGCATCTTTATTAAAATCTAATAATCAATCACTTTTATTTATTTTATTACAATATGTTGCATATTCGTTTTTTTGAGGTAATAAATCTATCTTATTTCAATCTAGTTTAGATAATGTTTCTATTAAAAATTTTCAAGATAATTCACAAAAAACATTAATCAAAGATTCATAATTATCAAATTTTTTTATAGGTAATTTTAAAATATTAATAATATCTCATTCATCCATTTTTTCTGACATTTTCATTATAGTTATTCACGTTTCTATATCTCAATTAATTAAAGCCTGTTGAACAGGTGAGGCTCATCTGTATTTTGGTAATATTGATCAATGAATATTAATACACATTTTTTTTGGTATTTCCAAAACTTGAATAGGTAATATTTTGCCATAAGCAACAACAATAAAATAGTCTGCATTATATGTCTTAAATTCATTAAACAAATTTTCATTATCTTTTAATTTTTCTATCTGAAATAATTTAATCTTTTTTTCTAATGCAAATTCTTTTACTGGTGATGCTTTTAAAGTCTGTTTTCTTCAAAATGGTTTATCTAAAGATGTTACTACAAAAACAATTTCAAATAATTTAGAATCGTATAAATTTTTTAATACAAATTTTGCTAAAACTGGAGTTCAAAAAAATCAAATTTTGATCATATTTAAAAATTATTTATTTAATAATAAATTAAGCTCTTGTCATCATCTTTCAAATTTTAAATAAACTTCATTTATTTTTTCATATTCTGTAACTCAGGTAAATCAAAGAATTTCTTTATTTCATAATATATTTTTAATTACAACCTTATTATATATATTTGCTCATGATAAACTTACTAATTTAATTTTCTTTGTATCTTCATTTTCAAATATATTATCTTTAATAAAATAAGTAATTTTTAAATTATTAGTTATGAATCAATCAATGTTAGATTTAATAGTATATGTTTTATTTAAATTATTACTAAAATTAAAATCTATAATTTCTCAACTTCAAATAGATATATAAGTTTTATTTAAAATTTCATCAAAATATGTTTTTAATAACCAAACTCCTGTAGATGTATTAAAAGTTTTAATAGATCAAGAAAAATTTATTAAATTTAAATTCGAAAAATCAATTAAAT
>CAYRGR010000210.1:0-1823 GCA_964423755.1 uncultured Candidatus Peribacteria bacterium | reverse complement strand
ATTCATTTATTGTCTTTTGGTGTAAATTTATCTTTATATTTTACTTCGATCGCTTCATTGGAGGCTTCTAGTATAAAATCAACTTCATTTACTTGATTTTTTGACCTCCAATATTTTATATTTTCATGACCAACTCATTTTTTTAAAAATTCACTATAAATAAAACCCTCAAAAAGAGTTCATTTTTCATCATCAAAAAAATCAAATCTGTTTATCAAAAAATTTTTAAAACCATTATCTATAAAATAAATTTTTGGCATTTTTACTATTTCTTTTAGCTTATTTGTAAAAAATGGTTTTACTGGATAAACTAAAAGTGACTTAAACATAAGATCAAAATAATATTCTGCTGTTGGCTGGCTTACTCATACTTGAGAGGCTAGCTCATTTAAATTCAACAGATTTCAATTTCTAAAAGCAAGCTGCTTTAAAAAATTATTGAATTTATACGTTTCTTTAATTTCTATTAAAATATCTTTGTTAAACCAAAAACTGAATATATCTTGCAAAATCTGTTTTTTGTCCTCATCTTTATCTTGCAAAACAACTTCTGGATATCATCACCAAATTAAAAATTCTTCAAGATAATAAAGTATTTTTGCTTTATTTAGCGGATTAGTTTTGTAATTATCAAGCGTATCTAAATTAATTTTTTCTTTCCAAATTAAGAATTCATCAAAATCTAAAGGAAACATATTTATAACTCTTTTTCTTCAAGCAAAAGATTCTTTTATATTCTTATTTATTTCAATATTATTTGATCAAGATAAGATAATTCGAATATTTTCATATTCATCATAAAGTGATTTTATTACCCAGTCAATATTTTTTACTTTGTGAAATTCATCTAAAAATAAATAATAAGTTTTATCTTTTTGAAAATTATTCTTTTCTAATAGATTAATAATACTTCAAAAATCTTTAAAATACTCATGATAATCAAGAATCTCAAGGTTTAAAAATAGTTTTTTATCTGTATTTAAAGAAGAAAATATGTTTTTTAAAATAGTGGTTTTCCCTACTTGTCTAGGTCAAATCAAGAATATAATTTTTCTTTCTTCAAGAGTGTTTTTTATAATACTCTCATTTTTTCTAAATTCCATATTGATTTATTAATACTATTTCAAAGTATAGGCTAATTATAGTAAGGTTTTTTATAAAATCAAGTTTTTTGCAAAAATTAAGAATTAATTTTAATACACTTCCTTCTCATAACAACTCTCACAATAAACAATCTCTTCTCTCTCTGGAGAATAAGTAGTCTGCATAATGAGTCACTTCTTTCAAGTTTTTGGATTTATTTTTGAATTCGTATCATCAAATATTATTCATTTAGCTTTATTGTTTTCTTCACATTCTGGACAATCACAAACACGAGTAAATAATTTCCTAGGATTTCTTAGCTTCATTCTATCTAGATGTCTTTGATCTGGATGTCTTCTAGGAATTGGCAAATTATGTTTTCTATAGAATTCTAATTCTTGTTTGATAATACGGAATGGTTTTTTTGTAACCTCACATTCAATAGCCCAATTTAAAATATCATCCGGAATATCTGAAATATTATCTGGTAATTTGGAAGCTGGAATTATTTTATCTACTTTTGGGAATGGTGGCTCGTAGTCTGACCATTTGATGGCCCCCGTAGAGATGCATTGCAATGCATCTCTACGGTCCAATGGAAAATATTCCATTGCTACTGTTTCATTGTATCCAAAAGGAGAAATAGAAGAAGGAAAAAATTCTCACCATTCTCATGTCTTTTTCATATGTTCAATTATTTTTGGAACTAGAGTTTCATATTCTTCTTTGGTATATTGTTT
>CAYRGR010000209.1:0-1840 GCA_964423755.1 uncultured Candidatus Peribacteria bacterium | reverse complement strand
TAGACTTGGTACAGAAATTATAGTTATTAATCGAGATAAAGAAGATGAAACAGATTCAAAAAATTTATGAATGAAATATAATCTTTTTTTTTAAAAAATCATACAAATATGAAAAATATGACTTTTTATATTTATATATACTTTAAAAAATAAGAATATGGTAACTAAAGAAAAAATAACAATAACATTGAATATTAAAAACAATGAAATATTAAATTCATATTGTGAAAAAAATTTAATAAATAAATCTAAATTAATAAACCATTTAATTGATAATTTTTTAAAAAATAATAATTTGATAGATGATAAAAAATGAAACAGTAGATATAAAAATATATTCAAGAAATATCAAAGATTATCCATCATCTAAAATTGGTGATATAATTACAATAAATATTGATAAATTACCTAAACAATCACATATAAAAATATTTGCAATCTGTGATGTTTGTGAAAATATTAAAGAAATTGAATATTATCGTTATAATGATAACATAAATAGTAATAATATTTTTGCATGTTCCAAAAAATGTGCAAACATAAAACGTGAATTAACAAATAATAAAAAATATGGTTGTGATAATGTATTTCAAAATGAAAAAATTAAAAAGGATATAGAAACATCAAATTTAAAAAAATATGGTGTTACAAATTTAAATAAACTTGATGTTCAAAAACAAAAAATTAAAAAAACTAAATTAGACAAATATGGCAATGAAACTTTTGTAAATGTTGAAAAAGCAAAACTAACAAAAATTGAAAGATATGGTAGTAAACATTATGTAAATTTAGACCAAATGAAAAAAACGAAATTTGAAAGATATGGTGATGAATATTATGTAAATTTAGACCAAATGAAAAAAACAAATTTGGAAAAATATGGAAATATGAATTATATGTTTTCTGATATATATCAAGAAAAACGAAAAAAAGATATTTTAAATAAATTCAATTTAATGTTAGTTGAAAATAACTATCCAAATTATAAAATATTTTGTGATAAATGTAAAGAAAATTATGATATAAATATAAATGTGTTATATAAAAGAATTGAATATAAAACTATATTATGTACAAAATGTAATCCAGTAAATATACAAAATAGTGGATATGAATCATTAATATTAGATTTTATAAAGAATAATTATAATGATAAAATATTAACAAATGTCCGATATATAATATCACCATTAGAATTGGATATTTATATCCCTGATTTAAAACTTGCATTTGAATTTAATGGTGTTTATTGGCATAATGAATTAAACAAAGAAAAGAATTATCATTTAAATAAAACCGAATTATGTGAAAAACAAGGTATACAGTTAATACACATTTATGAAGATGATTGGATTTATAAACAAGATATAATCAAATCAATGATATTTAATAAACTTGGTAAAACATCGAATAAATTTTTTGCCAGGAAATGTGAAATAAAAGAAATAACTGATAATAAGTTAATTAGATCATTTTTAGATGAAAATCACATTCAAGGCTTTGTTGGATCAAAAGTTAAAATTGGGTTATTTTATAATAATGAATTAATTAGTTTGATGACTTTTGGTGATCGGAGGGTTGCTATGGGTAAAAAGTCAACTAATATCGGTGAATTTGAATTGTTAAGATTTTGTAATAAACTGAATACTAATGTTGTTGGTGGTGCATCAAGATTGTTCAAACATTTCATAAAGACTTATAATCCAGTTGAAATAACGACATATGCAGATAGATCATTTAGTCAAGGTAAACTTTATGATGCACTTGGTTTTGAATTTGTTAGTAAAACTGAACCTAATTATTACTATGTTGTAGATGGAATCAGAAAACATAGATTTAA
>CAYRGR010000208.1:0-1857 GCA_964423755.1 uncultured Candidatus Peribacteria bacterium | reverse complement strand
TTTTTCAAATTCATTGATATATCAAAGGCAACATTACTTGTTTTATTGCTATCATTCTAGGTAATAAATTATAACTTTGAAAAATAAATCAAATATTTTGTCTTCTTAATATTGCTTGATCATCATCATTTACTTTGGAAACATCTTGATTATTAAAAAAATAATTTCCACTAGTTGGAATATCGAGCATTCAAATTATATTCATAAGAGTAGTTTTTCAAGATCAAGACTCTCACATAATTGATACAAATTCTCATTTATTTATATTTAAATCAATTCATTTCAAAACATTATAATATTCTCCTCATATAAAATAAGTTTTTTTTATGTTTTCAAGTTTAATTAAAGACTCCATAATTTAATTATAAAATTATATTTATTGTCTTAACATTCTTCATGCTCATCATCATGTAGCACCAGGAAACATTCATCAAGGTCTTTGATTAGCATTATTACTTCATGTTCATGTCGTAGAGGATACTACAACATTTCTTAAAATAGTATCTCATTCTTTTAATCAATTAATTATTTCTGTAAAAACAGAATTACTTAATCAAATTTCTACTTCTATCCTTTTTCATTCTTTTGTATTATTATCCAATAAAACATAATTTCTATTTCTATTTTTTTGTAAAAATGCTGTTGGTACAATTAATTTATCTGAAACACTTTTAATTACAATATTTATTTTAGCTGTCATTCAAGTATAAATATCATAAACTCATTTATCAAAAGATATTTTAATTTTATATGAAGTTACTCAAGATGTGATTACTGGTGATGAATCAATTTTGCTTATAATTCAAGTAAATGACATATTTGGAAATGTATCAAAAATCATTGTAGCTTGTTGTCATATTTTTACTTTTCATATATCTGTTTGATCTAATTCTGAAGTAATCTCTATTATATTTGGATTATTAAGATAAACATATTTTGTATTATCTTGAGTACTTAAATTATCTCATATTTTAAAATCAATTTGTTTTATAATTCAATCAAATGGAGCCTCAATTTGATATTTTTTAATTTGATCTCTTGCTTGTGATAAAGCAATTTCCTGTTTTGCAATACTGTTTTTGGATAAAGAAATTTGTTCTGGTGTTGCTCATCTTTTAATATAATTTAAATTTTCTTTATTTATTTCTAAAGTATTTTGTATGCTTTTTAAATTAAGATTTTGTTGATTCAATTGATTCTCATAAGTTTTTTTAGAATATTCTAAATTATTCTTTAATGTAACCAATGCATTTTTTAATTTTTGTAAATTATTTTCTAAATCATTAATATTAGATTTTTGTTTATTTACAGTAGATTCACTTTGTTGTTTTACAAAATTTGGATCTGTAATTTTTTGTAAATTTATGAGAGTTATTCTTATTTGATCAAATCAACTTTGTGCCTGACTTAATACTTGAGACATTATAGAATAATGAGAATCCATATTTGATTGAGAATAATTAGAACTTGTTATACTTGCTTTAATCGCATCACTAGCATTTTTTGATAAAATAATAAGATTATCATATAAATCCAATATTCAATTAGTAAGTTCTATAATATTTTCATTTGTAATTCAACTATTAGTAATAGAATTATAATATTCATTATATTGCAAATATAAATTATTTGTTTTATACCAATCTTGCTCAGTTTTATTTTTTAAACTAGTATTTTTAGCTGAAACATAAACTATAAAATCCAAGCTTTTAGATTTATTAAAATCTGTAAATCAAAAAACTTCATCTATATTATTTAGATAATTTTGAGCATTTATAATATATTTTCTAAGATCAGTAAATGCAGTATTAATAGTTTTTTGTATATCAATATTAGTATTTGATAAATTTTTTTCTT
>CAYRGR010000207.1:0-1874 GCA_964423755.1 uncultured Candidatus Peribacteria bacterium | reverse complement strand
AATCCATTTGAAGTTTTTAACAAAAAGTCCTAATTCAGTTTAGAACTTATGACAAAATTTGATTTAAAAATATAGATATGTTATAATTATTTTAATACTTAAATATGAAAATTAATTTTTGGGTTTCTTTATTTTAAAAAAAACAGTTTAAGACAAATCAAGCCTTCTTGCAACAAGATTACTAATCAATTTTATAAAATATAATATTTTCTAAAAAAATAAAATGATAGAAAAATTCAAAACTTTACTTAGAGATATGATAATAAATCAAATACCTGATATTCATATTTCTACAAATGTTTGTCCATATATTAGAAAACATAATTGAGATATTGAAGAAATGAAAGAATTTTGAATTATTAATGAAAATGATATTAAATTAATTATTAAAGAATTATTATGAAATGAATTAAAATTTGAAGATTTTTTATCTAATTTAGATTATGATTTTTCTTATGCTCTTGATGATTCTAGATTTAGAGTAAATATTTTTAATGATTCAAAATGACATGCAATCGCTATAAGATATATTCCTATAAATATACCCACATTAGAAAATTTAAATGTATCAAAAGAAGTAAAAAATCTTTTAAATAAATGAAAATGATTGATTCTTGTTACTTGACCTACTGGAAGTGGTAAATCCACAACTTTAGCATCAATGATACAATATATAAATGATAATTTTAATAAACATATAATTACAATTGAAGATCCTATAGAATTTAATTTTAAAAATAGTAAAAGCATAATAAATCAAAGAGAAATTTGAACTCATTCAAAATCATTTTTAAGAGCAATTAAATCAGCATTAAGAGAGGATCCTGATGTAATTATGGTATGAGAAATGAGAGATCCAGAGACAATTTCTGCAGCTTTAACATTAGCAGAAACCGGACATTTGGTACTTTCTACTTTACATACAAATGATTCAGTACAAAGCATAGATCGTATTATAGATTCTTTTCCTGCAGTATCTCAAAACCAAATCAAAACACAGCTTGCAATGAGCTTGATTTGAATTGTAAGTCAAATTCTTTTGCCAAAAAAAGAATGATCTACACGTGTAGTTGCTAGAGAAATACTTATAAATAATGACGCTATAAGAAGTTTGATTATAAGATGAAATAATCATCAAATATATTCTATTATTGAGCTTTCTAGTCAAGAGTGAATGATATTAATGGATAAATATTTAGATATCCTTTACAATAAATGATTAATCTCAAAAGATGTATATAATTCTAGAATTAGAGATAAAGATTTAGTAAAATAATTTTTAATTAATATGAAAAAAAAATTAAAAGAATATATAAAAGATAAATCATGAAAAAATATTAACAATTTTCATGATAATTCTTCTAATTTACAAAAAACTTTAAATATACCAATTTCTAATCCTATAATGTTGTATTTAGAAAAATTTAATGAATATTTTAAGAAAAAAAAGAGGAAATTAAAAATTTGAGAAGTGCTTTTTTCACCATGAATAAATGAATATTTTTACATTATTACATCATGAATTTTGGCTATTAATAGCTATACTAAAGATTGAGAGAAAAAAGAAGTAGCAAAAGCTTACTCATGAAATTTTATTTGAGAATGAGTAATTTGTGGAAGATCTTATAAAAATGTAGAAGCTATAGCTATTACAGAAACGGAAGTATTTTCTTTAACTGAAAATGATTTAAAAGAATTTGAAAAAGATAATCAAAATGAAGCTCTTGATATTTATAAACATATAATTGATTTAACAAATAAAAGATTAGTAGATTCTTCAAATGAATTATGAACAATTTATGAAATTAATGAAAAAATTATTGAATTATCAAAATTATGAGAAAAATGATTTGATAAAATAATTACAAAAATCA
>CAYRGR010000206.1:0-1895 GCA_964423755.1 uncultured Candidatus Peribacteria bacterium | reverse complement strand
AAAAAAGAGGTGTAAAACATCATTTTCAAGATCCTGAAGTTGTTAGAGTTAGACAAGAAAATAATTTTAAAAAATGGGGATATAAAGAAACCTTAAGCGTTCCTATTATTCGAGAAAAGATTAAACAAACAAATTTTATTAATACTGGGGTATTTTACCCAACTCAAAACCCAAAGACTATAGATATTAGAAATAAAAATTCATTGGAAAAACTAGGTGTTATACATCATATGAAGCTAGATTCTTTTAAACTAGAATTTAGTGAAAGAGAGTTAAAAAAATTTATAAATGGAAAGTTTGTTGAGTTACAAAAAGAATATGGAGTCGAATTTCAGGATGAAATATATCTTGGCGCTAAATTTGAGCATAATTTTAAATGTTTAAAATGTCAAAATATATTCAAAAAAACTTGGTTTCAAATTAGATCTTGTGGATACAAATGCGAACAGTGTTATCCTCGAAGAAGTGGAAGTTCCGTTCCTGAACTATTAATTAAAGAATTTATTGAATCTTTAGGATTTGATGTAATTTTAAATAGCAGAAAAATTATACCCCCCAATGAATTAGATATTTATATTCCTTCAGAAAAAATTGCTTTTGAATATAATGGTTTATATTTTCATTCTTTTCATTATTTAAAAGATATTCGAAAAATCAAAACACCAGAATTATATCATTTTAATAAGGTAGTTGATTGTCAAAAAAATGGAATTAAGTTAATACACATTTTTGAAGATGAATATTTATCTAATAAAAAATTAATTGAAAACAAAATTAAAACAATATTAAATAAATCTAATTCTAAAAAAATAGATATTGATGTTTTAAAAATAAAGGAGGTTATAAATTTATCAGAAAAAGAAAATTTCATAAAAGAATACCACTATGAAAACAATATTAGTAGTATAGACATAGGAGCATATAATTTAGATTTATCTTTATTATCGTTAATATCTTTTTATGAAATAGAAGAAGGGGAATGGATTTTAAATAATATTTGCACAAACTATAACTATTCAATTAATCAAATTGAGAAATATTTATTTTGCTATTTTATTCTAAATTACCCTTGGAAAAAAATAATTGTGTATGATGACAGAAGATGGATTGATAAAAATATTTTAAATGAATTAGGTTTTAAAAAAGAAAATGATGATATAGAAATTGGATGTTGGTTTTTAAAAAATGGAAAAAGATTAAATAAGTTTGAATTTGTGTTTGATGAAGAATTAGATGTAATTTGGGATTGTGGATCAGAAAAACTAATATTAAAAAATGAGGAGAAAATTTAACATGTCAATTTATAAGTCAAAACATAATGTTGGAGATGTAGAATTTGTTGAATGTCCCTATTGTGAAAAAAGTGAAACCAATAGATTCAAAATGTTACATCATAAACATTTAGCTGGCCATAATAAAACACTAGAAGATGTTTTAAAAGAGTTTCCTGGATTGGTTACAATGACTTTGGTAGAAAAAAATAAAAAAATAAATGCAACAAAATTAGCAACAGAAAAATTTATTAATAATATTCAGAATGGAAATACAAAAGAATCCAAATGTTGGTATAATGATGATCAGAATTGTTCACATGAAATTAGAATTGTTGAAATTTATGAACCTAATCATTTTCTATGTAAAAAATGTGAAAGTTTAGGTAAAAAATCAAAAGATAAAAGAACTTTTGAAGAAACAAAAGAAAAAAGAATAGTTACGTTTAATGAAAGATATGGTGTTGATAATGCTAAACAAGTTCATTTAAAAAATAAATAATTTAATTTTAACGGAAAATAGGACTCAGAAAGATTTCTCAATCTGAGTCCTATTTTTTGTTTAAATATTAACCTTAACTAATATTAAGCACCAATAGTTAAAGCAGCTATTCCCGAGCTCCT
>CAYRGR010000205.1:0-1900 GCA_964423755.1 uncultured Candidatus Peribacteria bacterium | reverse complement strand
GATGTCTGATCTGCTCCTGGTAGTTTTTTGCAAGTAATTCAAAAAATTATAAAAAATAATTGATTTATGATAGGTATTGATATTCAAAAAATCGAAAAATTTACATTTTCAAATATTCTTTTAATACAAGAAAATATTTTTAATTTGGATAAAATTGAAGAAATTTTAAAAAATCATAATATTTTTAAATTTGACTTAATCACTTCCGATATTGCACCTTCTACTACATGACAAACTGGAGTAGACCAATATAGAAGTATAGAATTAAATCTATCTATTTTACAATTATCAAAAACATTTTTAAAAAAATGATGAAATTTATTATTAAAAGTATTTGTATGAGAAGATATAAATGATCTAATTAGACCTATAAAAGCAAATTTTCAAACCTTAAAAAGATTTAAACCAAAAGCAAGCAGAGACAGAAGTTTTGAGGAATATTTTATTTGTTTTAATATGTTTAAGTAATAAAATTAAAACTTTAACTTAAAAATTTCTCTTCAGACTTGTTGGTCATTTTTTTTATAAAGTAAACTTCAATATTTTGTTGTTTTAAATTGAATTTCTTCAGGTAATAGTTGTAATGTTTTGATATTAAAAAATCTAAATAATTTATATATTTCTTCAAAATAAACATATTTTCATTTTACTTCCCAAAATGGGAAAGAAATAACTATTGTTCATTTAAAATTTAATTTTTTTAATCAAGAAAAAAATCATTTGTATAATCATATTAAATGCTCTTTATTTATATTTATTTTTTCTATTGTAATATTATTTTTTGTCATAATTTCTCATAAAAATCATTCTGTAACTATATTTGCATTTATAATTTTATCATGTATATTTTTTGGTAAATTTTCAAATATTTTAGAAGCATCCAATTGAAAAATATTTATATTTAAATTAGTTCAACTAAATTCTTTAATATTTTTTAATGTTTTTTCCACCAAATCTTCTTTAATATCACTTCAAATAATATTTGTAAATCAAGAATTAATAGCTTCTATTAACACTGTTCATAATCAGACAAAAGGATCATAAACAGAAATGTTTTCTCAAGATATATTTAACATAATTTGAGCTAATTTTGGAGGTAACATTCAGATTTGCATATCTCTAATTTTTGATATATCTCTTTTTGAGTATTCATCTACATCTTGATAAATAATTGTTTTTCAAAAAAAAATTTTACTTCATAAATTAATATAATTTAATTCTGTTTCAAATTTTTTTAATTTTTCTTTTTTAAAAACAGCACTATTTATGTTTTCATTTGAATTATTTACTAATCTTATAGACAAATTTTTATTTTTTAAAGACTTTTTTATTTGATATCAAATAGTAAAATTATTTAAAACATCAGGTCAATAAAATGCTACAGCAAAATTAATTTTTCAATTTCAAGTTCAAATATTTTGTATATATTTACTAGAAAATTCTATAAAATTATTTACATTATTTCATTGTTTTATTATTTCTACAACCTTCATTGTTCATCATATTTTATGATAATTTTTTAATATATCTTCCTTTGTTATATTATCTAATATACAAAAACTTTCATTTACAAAAACAAATTCAATATTTTTAAATACATTAAAAATTTCAGATATACACATACGAAATTCTCTTCATAAAATAAAACAAAACATAAAAAACTATTTAATAGTATAAAATAAAACATTTAATATAAAGTTAATTTAATCTATTATAATTTTATTATTAATATTACCAAAAGTTTATTTGAATTTTTAAATTTAATTATATAATAAATAAAATTAATTTTTAACCTAAAAAAATGTTTAATATTTCAGTTTGACACTTACTTGCAAGTTATGAATGAGATAATGAAGGCTTGGAATTTAATTGAGAAATATATTCTTGATTTTATGAAGAT
>CAYRGR010000204.1:0-1929 GCA_964423755.1 uncultured Candidatus Peribacteria bacterium | reverse complement strand
TGAACTTTTGAATTTTCTTCATATTTTATAGCACTTAAAAAACATCTTTCAGATATTGTCTTTTGTATATCTTTTAATTCATTTAAATAATATAAAATATTATTTTTATCAATTTTTTTTATCTTTAAATCATTTTCAAGTTTACACAAAAACAATTTATATTTTTGTAATTTAAACAAAATATTTGTATAAAAAATTAATCTTAAAACTTCTTTAAAATTATTTGAATTTATAGAAGATTTTAAATTAGTACTTAATTGTGTTATTCAATGATGAAATTGTAAAAATGGATTAGGACAAAAACTTTCCATTTCCTTAATTTTATAAGAGCTTAAAACATGATTTAAACCTTCTAATAATTTTTTATTTTTTCAATTAGAAAAAAAGGTTTTTATATCTAAATCATTTAATATTAAATTATCTCAAAAAACAACATTATCAAAACATAATATTAAGTCTTCTTGATTAAATTGATCTATAATTTTTCAAAATCTATCATAAACCTTTTTCCAACTTTCTTCTTCTTGTTTTATTATAAAATCTAATAATTTAGCTTGTTTATCTATATTCATTCTTTGAGATAATATAGTTAAATAAGCATTTTTTATATCATTTTTAGTTCATTCTAAGCGCGCCTGATCATTTCATCTATGTTTATATTCTATTTTTTTTAATCTATTTTGAACTGCTTTTTGTACATAATATCTTTCAAATTTTTTTAATTTTTTTAAAATTTTATTAATTTCATCCTTTTTTTCTTTTAAATTAAAACCCTCATCTTTCCATGTTTGTATTAAATTCATAAGCATAAATCAGGTTTCTTGCATTTGTTTTTCTATATCTTTTAGTTTATTGCCAGTATGTAATTGAGCTCTATAACAATTGTAAATATCATCAAAAACTAAAATAATTTTTTCATAAAAACTCTGATTTTCTAAATTTAAAGTCCTAAGCGTTTGAAAACAAATTATTTTTCAGCAAGAAGGTTCATCTATAGAATTTATCATCTGTATTCTTCATGTTTTTTTATTATCTCAATTTACAGTTAAAGTAATACTTTTTTTAAAAATATTTTTTAATCTTTCAATTAATCCTTTTTTTATTTTTAATTTTTCTTCTGAATTTAAAGATTTAAAATCATTAGAATTAATAAATTCTAATCTTTTTATAAGATTATCTGGAATTCTTTCTGGATTAATAATTGTAAACTCTGTAAGATCATCTATTTTACTTTGAGAAGCTTTATATCACAAATTATTATAATCCACTGGATCAGTCAGTAATCATTGAGCTTGATTAAATTTATTACTTGTAGTATGAGTGCTTACTTGTAACTTATCTTCATTAATATGTTTTGGTTTTTTTAATACTCAAATTGGTAATTTTTTTTGTTTTACTAACTGTTCTTCTTTGCTACTTTCTACTATATTTATACCATTTTTTATAGACTCAATCTGATATAATATATCATCAATTTGTTTTTGAATAGAATGAACAAGAGTGTAAATATCATACTCAAGATTTCTATCTTTTTCTTTTATATTTGGTATAATATCTTTTAATAATAAAGCTTTTT
Source organism: uncultured Candidatus Peribacteria bacterium (assembly GCA_964423755.1). Taxonomy (GTDB): domain Bacteria; phylum Patescibacteriota; class Gracilibacteria; order BD1-5; family UBA2023; genus CAYRGR01. Next base: position 353 of record CAYRGR010000204.1, on the reverse strand, counting down.
CTTTCTTTTTTTCTAAAAACTCTTTTTGTTTTTCTAATTTTTCAAGATTTTCTTCTATATATTTTAAAGTTGACATAATTTATTTTATTAAATATTTATTAATTTTAATATAATAATAAAAAATATTAATTGTCAAATGAAAGTATCTTAAAAATTAAAGGATATAAAATAATAAGAATTCATTTTATGATATAAGGACGATAGATATATTTTGAAAAAATTTCAATATAAAATATTAAAAACAAGCCCGGACTTAAAATTAAAAACTAATTTATACTTGCATAATCCATTGCGGTAGTATCTCTTTCTAATCATTCTTGATCTTCTAATTTTCTTTCTATTAAAGAAGGTTC
>CAYRGR010000203.1:0-1930 GCA_964423755.1 uncultured Candidatus Peribacteria bacterium | reverse complement strand
CAACGATTGCAAAATCTGCAATGCACATTAATGGATTTTCCTTCCAACATTCTTTCACAACATCAATAATTTCTAGCATACACTTCTCCTTTTAATTATTTCAAAAATTAATATATATAGCATTTAATTCTATCCATGAATTTTAATTAAAACTTAATAAAATTTTTATTCTAATCTTGACTTTATTATAGAACAAAATTAAAAATGAAAGGTATCATCAATGTCAAAATTAATCAAAATTTCAAAACTTGCTAAAGATTTAGGAGTAACTTTAGTAACAATTTATAACTGGAAAAGTAAAGGAAAAATAGATTTTGTTAAATCAAGTACTGGAAGAAATTTTGTTACTTATGAAGATTATTGTCAATTAATTGGAATTAAAGAGAAGAGAGATGAAAAAGTTGTAATTTATACAAGAATTTCAAATTCTGTTAATAAAATAAATTTAGATTCTCAAGCTGAAAGATTAAAAAATTATTGTATTGCTAAAGGATATAAAATTCATAAAATCATTAAAGAAATTGGTTCTGGAATTAATGATAATAGACCTCAATTAAAAAATCTTTTAGAAAATCAAAATTTTACAAAAATTGTAGTAGAACATAAAGATAAATTAACAAGATTTGGATTTAATTATTTAGAAGTGTTGTTAAGATTTAACAATATTGAAATTGAAGTTGTAAATGATGCAGAAGATGATAAAAATGATTTAATTCAGGATTTTGTTTCAATAATAACTTCATATTGTGTCAGAATTTATGGATTGAGAAGAAGTAAAAGAAAAACAGAAAAACTATTAGAGGAGTTAAACAAAGATAATGATAAGGTCATCTAAACATATTCTTAAATATCAAACAAAATCAAAAACTTTTAGTCTTGAGAAATTGTTTGAAGATTATACTATGTGTTTAAAATCTTATATTAATCTTATTCTAATTGGAAAATTACCTCTGAATAAATTTTTATCTTCTAAAGATTTGCCAAATATTATTATCCCTCATTCTCAATGGAAGCAAATTATTTATAAAAATGCTGGTGAAATTATTAGGTCTTGTCTTAAAAAACATAATGAAAAAAGATTTAGAAAATATAAGAAAGTTTATAAATATTTTATTAAATCCAACAGGTTAATATCTTTTACTTCTAAAAGATTTTCAGAACTGAACCTTAAACAATTTCCTAAATCATTAAAAATTAACCTCAAATCCATTTCCATTAATATTGATAGTAGAATTTTTGATATTTCTAATGATTCCAAAGAGTTTGATGAATTTATTAATCTTAGAAGTCCTTATTTTAAAACTAATTGTAAAAGATCAATTGCAATCAAAATTCCTCTAAAATATCATAAACATTCATTAAATTTTAAAAACTGGAATAGAAAAAATACAATTAAATTATCAAAAATTAATGGAAATTTTTATTTCACTTTATTTTATGAAAAGGAAGATTTACCACAGAAAAGTTCAGGGATTTCCGTTGGTGCTGATTGTGGTTATAAGAAATTATTAGTCCTTTCTGATGGACAAATTATTGGAAAATCTTTAGAAGATCAATATCTTAAAATTGCTAAAAAGAAGCAAGGTTCTAAAAATTTTAAACAGAGTTTAATTGAAAGAGATAAATTAATTAATCAAGAGTTAAACAAAATTGATTTAACAAATATGAATCATATAGTCATAGAAGATTTAAAAAATGTTAAATTTAAATCAAAGTTTTATAAATCTGTAAATAATAAGCTACAAAGATGGACTTATCCTAAAGTTATTAATAAGATAGAAAGACTTTGTCAAGAGAATGGTATTCTGTTAACAAAAATCAATCCATCTTATACATCTCAAATTTGTTCAAGATGCGGAACTTTAGATAAGGAAAGTAGAAAAGGTGAAAAATTTAAATGTAATTCATGTAACTTAGAGATTGATGCTGA
>CAYRGR010000202.1:0-1939 GCA_964423755.1 uncultured Candidatus Peribacteria bacterium | reverse complement strand
TGAGTTTTGTGAGAAGATTCAAATTTTGTAGCAAAGATTAATTTTAAAGCAAAATGACTTAAATCGGGAGATATTGATGAAATAGAAAAATTTGTACAAATTAAAGAATCTTCTACAAAAGAATCTGTTGTAACTACATGAAAAACAGATAATGTAAGTTTTGAAGAAAAAATAGATTTGACTGATCTTATATTTTCTTCTGTAAAATTAGTAATTAATTATTCTGCAACATTATTATCAAATATTACTTCATGAATGGATTATCTTAATAATTTCCCATATTGATGTAGTGAACAAAAAACATCTGCTTTAATGCCAAATATTTATATAAAATCATTGTATGATACATTAGAATTACCTTTTGATCTAAAAACAAAAATGTTAAAAAAATGGTTAGATCAAGATAAATGATATGTTAATATTTCTATTGATGAAACAATAAAAAATTATTTATCTGATATTGAAAAATATCAACAATTTAATTGATGATTTGCTTTTTGGGATGAGAAAAATTATTATAATTATTCTGATTTTAATCTTACTAGCTACATAGTAAGTTCTGTAAGTGACATTAAAAAATTATGATATCAAACAAAGGAAATTGTATTTAACAATGCTATTATTTATTTAAAAAGTCAGTTTTATAAAAATCAAAAAGAAAATTGTTTTATAAATAATTATACTAATTGTAAATATACTGAAACTGAAAGATTAAATGCAATCGACGCTATTCTTTCATACAAAAGTAATGATTATGAAACATATAAAATGTACAAAATTCTAAATTTAGACACTAAAGATATTAGTACAAAAATAAAAGAAATAAAAGTTATTTCATGATTAAAAAAATTGAAAGATCTAAAAGAACAAGAAAAAAATATTTTGAATAAACGATGAATTGATTTAGTAAATACAATTTTAAATGAATATGTAACAATTAATCCAAGATGAGCATTTTTATGAAAAGATTACACTTATTCTCGTCTAATTAATACTGCAAGTTTTATTGAGGCTGTATCCGAATTTTGATTAAATAATTTTAAAAATATTCCTCAAGTAATTGATAATATGAATAGATGGTTGATTAGTCAAAAAAAGTGATGAAGTTTTGGTTCTACACAAGACAATATAATTGCTATTAAATGATTTATATCTTATATCAAAAATTCTTGAGAGCTTGAAAATGTAAATATGAATATAAAATCAATTTTAAATTTAAATATAATTGATGAGCAAAATGTTGATTCTAAAAATAAATTAAATGTGTTTACTAAAAATATTTATTGAAAAGATATTAAGACTTCTAATATTTTTACAATAAATAAGACTTGAAAATGAGTAGTATATTATGATTTAAGTTTAAATTATTATTTACCTACAAAAAATATCAAATCTCGCGATGAATGATTTTATGTAGAGAAAATTTACTATGATTATAACGAATACAAAAAAATTGAAAATATGAAAAAAGAAGAGTTAAAAAGTTTTTTATCTTGAGAAGATGATATTAATAAATTAAAATATCCAAAAAATGCTTTTGAATATCTTACACCTTTAAAATCATGAAAAGTATGACAATTAATTTTAGTTTATAATAAAATTATCACTGCAGAACCAAAAGATAAAGTTGCTTTTGAGTGATTTATTCCTGCATGAAGTGAATTGGTGAATACAAATTTATCTACAGAAAATCAAGGTTTAAAATTTAATACAATCTTTAATTATGAAGAATTTAGAGATGATAGATATTTTTGATATAAAGAAAATTTAAGTTCTTGAATTTACACTTTCAATTATATAATAAGACTTACTCATGCATGAGTATTTAATATCAAACCGTCAAAAATATTTGAATTTTACAATGAAGAAGTATTTGGAAGAACCAATTGAATAGAATTTGAAATTAAATAAAAAAGGTATTATCACATTTAGGAGAATG
>CAYRGR010000201.1:0-1944 GCA_964423755.1 uncultured Candidatus Peribacteria bacterium | reverse complement strand
TATTCTATAATTTGATCTTTATTAAAAATAAAATTAGATGTATCCTTAAATAATAATTTTGAGTCATAATCTGTATCATATTTTATACTATCTTCAAATCAATTTTTGTGATTTTTTAATTTTAATAATGCATATTCCAAAGCTCATTCTGCTCATGCATATGTAGAAATCATATTAAAAACTAATCTTGTATTTTTACTTTCTTGTAAAATTATGTTTAATATTCAAGATGATAATATTACTAAAAATGAAACTATTAAAATTACCATAATAGTAGAAAATCATTTTGATATGTAGCGATTATTATTAGTATCTACATTAGATAAATTATCTTGTATTTTTTGTAAGTGTAAATTTATTTTTTTAGTCATAGTTTATATTTAATTTTTATAAATTTTTTCGTTTATTGTTGTCTGTATTTTTAAGGTAGATTCTTTAATTAAATCAGAATTTATTCATTTACCAGGGGCAATACTTATCTCAAAAACCAAAGTAATTTTCGGTGAAGTATTTGTGTTTGATATACTACTACCTGTTCAGGAAATATAAAATTTCATATTTTTTATTTCTACATCATCTGAATTAAGTTTTATATCATTAAATGGATGTATAGATTTACTTAAAGACAAATAACAGTTAGTATCTATATCGTCACATTTTATAGATCACGTTGGAGTATCTTTTTTTCTTAAATATTGTAAATTTCAATTAATAGCCAAAATTGAGTTACCTTCTTTATAATTTAATTCTTCTGTTAAGGGACTATAATATGAGAAATCTATTCATTTTTCTCTTATTGCTGTAGCAATATTTTCTACAATGTTTTTTGTATTTTCTTGTAAAATCCTAGAGACCTTTACTTTATTATTAGCGTTTATTATATTTGAATAAACACTAAAAATAGAAATTAAAATAATAGATAAAATTGTTATAGCTATTATAAGCTCTATTAAAGTAAAAGCATGTTTAAATTTAAAATTATATTTCATATTAAATTAATAATTATTTAATGTTTTTTCCAATCAGTAATAATAGTACTTATAGAATATTCTGTATATCATTTATTAGTATTTGTAACTGTAGATATAATTTTGTAAGCGTTACTTACAGTTAAATTAGAAGGAATAATAGTGTTTTTGGTTTCTAATTTTTCAATTTTAATAAATGAATAAAAGCTAGTATTTTTATGATTAGATATAGTACAATCATGAGTATATCTATCTTTAGTATCTAAACATAATTTTACTGCAGGATTATTTATTATTTTATTTTTTGTGCCATCAAAACTTGAATCAAGTTTATTTATTTTAAGGAAAATATTATTATCTATATAAGGTTCTTCAAAATTATTTTCTATTGTATAGAACCCATTTTCTAATTTAGACAATGAAACAAGAATTTCTGGTGGTGCAGGGGATATTTTAATAACATTTCAATCTAATTTATCCCAAGTTTTCATTTGTAACCAATTTGTATCTCTTAAATTTTTAATTAATTCTATTTGTTCTCTGCAAAGATTTGCAGCAACAATTTCATTTTTTGATTTTATAGAAGATGTTATAGAGGCATAAATTAAAAGATATGCACTCAATCATCAAATTGTAAAAATAATAATAGCAACCATTAACTCTACTATTGTAAAACCAAAATTATTTTTGTAAATCATAATAAATAAATTATTTTTTAATTTCTATTAATCTTGATAAAACTCAATCTACACTTTCTTTGAATCAAATAGTAATTCAAATTTTATTTGTTGTCAAAACTGTACTTTCTCATCATTTATAAAAACTTAAATCTCAGTTTGGAGCTGTAAAATAAATTATAATAATATCATCCGTGTAAGTTCCATCTCGTTCAATTTTATTTAAATTTATTCAATCTTCAAGTTTAATAGTTTTAAATAATTGTATATCTAAAGTAGAATCAATATCTGATTTTATA
>CAYRGR010000200.1:0-1954 GCA_964423755.1 uncultured Candidatus Peribacteria bacterium | reverse complement strand
TAATTAATTCGTATTATTTTAATACGATCAAATTCTCATGATATTATTTTTATACAATCTTTTTTTATTTTTAATTCATGCGATAAAAAAGAGATAAGCTCTTTGTTTGCTTTTCATTTTTCTGGAGTGGAAGTTAATCTTATTTTATAAGTTTCGTCATCCATTATTCAAACAAATTCTAATTTATTTTGTAATGGTATAACTTTAATTTTTATATATTTTGTTTCTTTATAATTAAATTTAAAAAAATCAGAAATACTCATTTTTTATAATTTTTTATCAAAATAAACTTTTTTAATTTAGTTTAAAGCATTTTAATTAAAAAATTAAAAAGACAAAAATTAATTTACTTTTAAATTATTGATTTTTTTTAATTAAACAATATTCTTTGTATGCTTAATTAGATTTTGTTTCCGTTAATATTTTTTATTTTTACTTTAAAATAGGCTAGCTTACGTTCAGGATAAGTATCAATCAATTTGATTTAAATATACTTAATTAGTGTTTTTAATTTTTTTATTGGTATAATTTAATTATAATAAACTATGTTTTTAAATTTAAAAAAATTTATAAATAAAAAAACAAATCTTTCAAAAATTATTGTTATTTATTGACCTACTGCTTGTGGTAAAACAAATTTAAGTATAGATATTGCAAAATTTTTAAAAACAGAAATTATATCTACTGATTCAAGACAAATTTATAAATACTTAAATATTTGAACCTGAAAAATTACAAAAAAAGAAATGGTTTGAATTAAGCATCATATGATAAATATAATTGATATTAATAAAGATTATTCTGTTTGAGAATATAAAAAAAATGTTGAAAAAATAATTAATTCTATTCAAAAAAAATGAAAAATTCCAATTTTATGCTGATGAACAGGTCTTTATATAGATTCTATAATTTATAATTTTAATATTCCAGAAGTTCCTCCGGATTGGCAATATAGAGAGAAATTAGAAAAAATAAGAATAAAAAAATGAAATGATTTTCTTTGGGAAATGTTAAATAAAGTCGATCCAAATTATGCAAAAACACTTTCTTCAAATAATTATAGATATATAATTAGATGACTTGAGGTTTTTACAAAAACCTGAAAATCAAAATTAAATTTTTGAGAAAAATTAGAAAAAAAATATGATATTTTATTTTTAACACCTTTTGATTGAAATAGAGAGATTCTTTATAAAAAAATAAACGAAAGAATAGAAAAAATGTTTGATCAATGATTAATAAATGAAGTTAAAAAAATTTTAAAAAAATGATATACAAAAAATGATTTTTGATTAAATACTATATGATATAAAGAAGTTATTGATTATATTAATTGAGAAATTGATTTATCTGAATGTAAAAAATTAGTTGCTCAACATAATCGTAATTATGCAAAAAGACAATTAACATGGTTTAAAAAATATAAAAATATTTAATAAATTTAAATTAAAATTTTTTTGATACAAATTAAATCAATTGATATTTATGCAATAGTATGAGTTAATGTATTTTAAAGTAGGAATAAAATTATATTAATAAAAAATCCGATCTGATTTAAGTATAATTAATCTGAAATGCTTTGTAAAATTAATTCTAAAAATAAAATTATTAAAAAAAATAAAGCCATTGTAGTGTTTGTATAAACTCAAAAATAATTAAAAACTATTAATCATAATATAAAAATTGTTATTAAAATTCATTGTCTTAATGAAGAATTTAAATTACTTAAATATATTTCTCATCTATAATAGATTTTTTTAAAAAAATAAATTATTAATGTAAATATAGATGTTAATGTCAAAAAACTTGCTATAGCCATAGATATTATCGCTACTTTAAAATTTGATTCTATATCCATGTATAATAATAATAATCATACTGAAGTTAAACTAGTTAAAAAAATTATAAATAATATCATTATATAAATTTTAATTTTCATAATTTAAATATATTA
>CAYRGR010000199.1:0-1974 GCA_964423755.1 uncultured Candidatus Peribacteria bacterium | reverse complement strand
GAAGATTTTTTTTATCTTCTCTGGCAAATCTATATGTAGTTCATTCTGCAGGAGTTGCCTCTAAATTATATAAATTTCATGTTTCTTCTTGATATTTTTTTAAATTTTCTCTAATAAAATCCAAAATATCATTTGCTAATTTAATTCATTCTTCTGTAGAAATATTTTCTTTTCAATTAGAATAATTTAAAATTGCCTCATTCATTCAATTTATTCAAATAGTAGAAAAATGATTTCTAAAAGATTTTAAATATCTAAAAGTATACGGATAAAATCATTTATCTAACCATTTTGTAATTTCTTCTCTTTTCATTTCTAATGAGTTTTTAGCTAAATTCATAAGATATTTAAGTTGATTTTTAAATCAATCAATATCTCATTTAAAATTATAACCAATACGAGCTAAATTAATAGTAACAACTCAAATAGATCAGGTCATTTCAGCAGATCCAAAAAGACCATTTCATCTTTTTACAAGTTCTTTTAAATCTAGCTGCAATCTACAACACATACTTCTAACAGCTCAAGGAGAATATGCATTTTCATTTCTAATTTTTGTAATTTTTCATGTTTTAGGATCTTTAATTTTTTTGAATTGAGATCAAATAAAATTTTGAAAATAAGGAAGTCAATATTTTGCTGTCATTTCAAACAAGGCGTCCGCATTTTCATTGTTCCAATCAAAATCTTCTGTAATATTATATGTAGGAATAGGAAAAGTAAATACTCTTCATTTCCAATCTCATGCAGTATATACTTCAATCAAGGCCTTATTTATTAAATCTATATATTTTTGTAATTCTCAAAACTTCTTTTTATAAGATCATTTATCATATCATCATAAAAATAATGCTTTATCTTGTAAATCTTGTGGACATGTCCAATCTAATGTAATGTTAGTAAATGGTGTTTGTGTTCACCATCTTGATGGAGTATTAAGACCAAATATTAAATTTTGAATATTTTGTACAACATATTTATAAACCTTTTCTTTAATATATTCTTGTTTTTTTGATTCAGAACTAAATTTTATATCAAAATTTTTAATATCTTCAATTACAGATTCTTCATATTTATGAACAAATGGTGATAAATATGTGTCAAAAGAAGAAAATGCTTGTGCTCATGCCCATTCATTTTGTAAAACTCAAAAGAAATTTATAATTTGATTTACAGCTGATTGTAAATTTTTTGGTGGAGATGATTCTGTTTTTGATGGAACTCAATTAAATCATTCTTCTAATAATGCTCTCAGGCTCCATCATGCACAATATCATGTAAACATACCAAGATCATGTATATGATAATCTCAATTACGATGAGCATTTCAAATATCAGGAGTATAAATATGTGATAACCAATAATTGGCTGTAATCTTTTCGGAATTTTTTAATATTAATCATCAAATAGAATATCAAATATTTGCATTTTCATTAATTCTCCAATCTATATTTTGTAAATATTCTTCCATTGTTTTTACTACTTCAACTATTACATTTTTATCAGCTCTTGCCTCATTTCTTTTTTGACGATAAATAATATAATTTTTTGCTACAGTATCATGACTATGTTTGATCAAAACTTCTTCTACCTTATCTTGTATAAGCTCAATATCTGGTATATTTTTACCAGTAACAATATCAACTTTTTCTATTATTTCATCTGTTAAAGATGAGATCTCATTAAAATCTGTTCATCATGATGCTTCTATAGCTTTTTTTATAGCAAGTTCAATTTTAGCTCTATCAAATGTTACTATAGTTCAATTTCTTTTTTTTACTTTAAAAATAGCCATTTTTTTCAAATTATAGAATATAAAATATAATTAAGTTTTTTTAATTTTTATTTATTTAATTTTGTAAATTTATAAAAAATTAATAATACGCTTTAGATTAGGTTTTTTTAATAGTCTTTTTTTATAAAATCTATATATTGTTATATTTTTTTATATATAACCACTATATATTGTATTTT
>CAYRGR010000198.1:0-1993 GCA_964423755.1 uncultured Candidatus Peribacteria bacterium | reverse complement strand
GGTTTATAGCTAATTTTGGGAAGAATATAGAGATTGATGTTGAGGATTTAAAAAGCAAATTAATAGAACAAGAAGAATATCCTTATTTAGAGTGGTTATATGAAAATTTTAATCTATCAGGAGAATATATACTGTATTGTTATAATAATAGTGATTATATTTGGGAAAAAGGTTTCTATGAAAATGGAAAATTAAATGGAGAACATATACAATATTATTATAAAAGTGATAATATTTGTATAAAATGTTCTTATAAAAATGGAATTAAAGATGGGGAATATATTAAATATTGGGAAAATGGGTTTATTTATGAAAAATGTTCTTATAAAAATGGAATTAAAGATGGGGTATATATTAAATATTATGAAGATGGCGAGATTAAACAAGAACAGTTTTATATAAATGGTAAACTAAATGGGGAATGTATAGATTATTGGTATACTGGAAATATTATTGCTAGAAAATGTTTTTATATTGATGATAAATTAAATGGTGAATATACACAATATGCGTATAGTGGGTATATGTATAAACAATGTTTTTATATTGATGATAAACTAAATGGGGAATATATTGAATATAACAAAAATGGAAGCATTGTAGAAAAAAGTTATTACGAAAATGGAGTAAAAATAAAATAATATAATATTAATATAATAAAAAACTTGATTTTTATATGAAAATATATATAATAATTTATATTAAAACATAAGGAGATTTATTTTGGAAAAAATTAAAAAAAAACAAATCAAAAATATAGAGGAAAATAATCAAAATAAAGTTTTTAATATATCTTTAGATGCTATTAAAAATTTAGAAAAAGTTGAAAAGGAATTTGGAACAATTAATCACGAAATTATTTATAGAAAAAATATAAACGGATTAAGGCATTATGTCAAAATTGATGATGAAAATAATATTACAGGCATTGCTATTAGTGTGACTTCTATGATTAGTAAAATACAGGGTGTACCAACTCATTTATTAAAATGGGCGTGTGATAAGGGTAGTTTTTTGGAATATAGAAATGTTTTAAATGAATTGGCAGGATTTGGAACGCTTTGCCATAGCGAAATGCCAAATATTTTAAAAGGCGAAATATTACCATTAGATTCTGATGAAAAAATTATTGAAAGGATTTTAAAGTTTCAAGAAAAAAATCAAGAATATTTTAAATATGATTTTATTGCAAGATTAAATGATTATAAAAATTTTATGAATGCTTTATATGTATTTTTTATAGATATGTTTAAACAAGGGTGGAAATGTATAGGCTGTGAAGTTCCTTTGGCGAATTGGGATTTACAGTTAGCAGGATGTTTAGATTTAGTTTTTCAAAATGGAGATAAGTTTTTAGTGGCTGATTTTAAGAGTGGAAAAAGCGAAACAGAAGAACACGAATTACAATTATTAGCTTATAGAGATTTGTTGTGTCATAATTATCCACATATAAAAAAAGAAAATGTATCTATTGCTAATATTTATACAAAAGATTATCAAATAAAAACATTAAATAAATATTTAAATGGAGAGTCAAAAACTACTCCATATAAGTTTATAGAAAGGGAAATTAATTCTAAAAATATTGAATGGTTAAATTTTATTATTAAAAGATATAGAGATACAAATAAAATAGAACCAGAAAATTTATCTGAATATTTAACTATATTTGATAAAATATCTAAAGCATATTTGGATATTTTAAATAAAAAGGAAAAATAATGTTAATAAAAAAAGTATCAAGATTAGAGTTTTTAATAGAATTAAGTAAAAGTGCTAGTTTTAATAATGATAAATTTGTTTTATTTAATCCTAATAATAATGAATTAATTAGATTTAATTTTAATAGTTTTATTGAAACATATTTTCAAGGAAATTATGTGGTAGGGATTATGGGTAAGGGTGGTATAATTTGTTTTGATGATAATTTATATTTTGTAGATTATTCTTTAGATGAAGATGATGATATTGATAAGTTTTTTAAGTTTTATAT
>CAYRGR010000197.1:0-1995 GCA_964423755.1 uncultured Candidatus Peribacteria bacterium | reverse complement strand
CAATGAAAAAACAAAATTTAATAAAAAAAGAATAGAAACAATATTTTAAAAAAATTCTTGGTGTTTAATTTTTAGGGGGAATTTCAATGATATATAATGAACAATATTGGAATAATAAATGGTAGAAGGATAATATTATATATGAAGGAAGAAATTTATATTCAACAAATGAAAAATAGAGTTGTGATGTTAGAATATTTTTAACTAAAAATGAATCTATCTTAGGACATATATTAGATCAATATAATTTGATACATAAAACTTTTAATGATACATAGTTATAGATTCAACAATTTATAGTAAAAAATATTAAATATAAATCAGATGATACAAATAATAAAAGTCCTGAATTTTGGCAATTCCCATTTGAAACATTGCAAAGTGGTTTGGCCGACTGTGAAGATGGTGCCATATTAATATAGTCTTTATTATTATATTAGGGGGTTCCATCATATAGAGTAAAGGTTTAGTAGGGGTTTGTAAAACCATCACCAACATAGCCACAAGGTGGGCATGGATATTGCTTATTCTTAGAAGATGAATATAATAATAATCAAGATTGGAAAATATTAGATTGGTGTTTTTATCAAGATGAACAAGTTCCAGTTATAAAAAAGCCTGTTGCAAAAAATGGTGGTCAAAGGAATGCTTATGGCGAAATTTGGTTTACATTTAACAGTGAATATTCATGGAGCCACAAATCATTAGCAATATCAGGACGTGTAAATTCAGAAAAAGTAATAATGAAAGAGATAGATAATAAATAGATTTTTTATGAGAGCATACTGGCAAGAAGAAAATACATGCTAAAAAATGATTAGATACCAAATTTAATACGATAATTGGGGTGTAGTATATGAAAAATAAAACAATAATATTAAATGAAAGTGCAAGAGATGATTTAAGATTAGAGCAAACAAAAAGTATATGTGAAAAAAATAATATTGAATTTGATGAAGATTTTTATGAAGATATATTATTTATTGATACAACTAAAACAGGAAAATACAAAGATTGGTTATAGAAACAATATAGAACTGGAAATTTAACTATTGATAATTATGATATTGTAAAACAAGGAATTTCTATATATGACCAATTAGCCTATAGAAATTTAATTGGTGTTGAAGAAAAAGATATTACCAAATTAAGTATTCAGCAAATGATACAAATATCAAATACAAATAAATAGAAATTAAATATAAACTCATCAGAAAGAAAAAAAGAATAGGAAATAGTAGATATTAAAAATTTAATTCCTTCTGATAAATTATATGAAACTAATAATTGGTATATTACTTATTAGGAAACAAGAGAAGAATAGGTTAAATTTGGAGAAAATACAAAATGGTGTATTTAGTAGACTAATAAATAGGGTAAAACATTAAGAGATGTTTATCATCAAGAATTTGTAGATATTTGGTTAAAAGATTAGAAATTGTCAAATATGTTAGATAATATGCTTAGATATATGAATATTGGAAATCCAGATAATCCAGAAGAAAAATTTGAATTATTTTATCAACAACAAATAGAACAATAGAGTAGATTTTTAGGAAGATCACTATTAGATGAACCAGACCCAGTTTCAACTGCATATGAATTATTATTTGATCAATACTTAGAATTTGAGAAAAAAAGAGGAGATAATAAAATTTGGATTTTAATAAATAAGAAAAATCCATTTATTAAATATTGTTTTGTATTTGGTATATATGAATTTAGAAATTAGATAAATGAAGAAATAAATCTTAAAGATTTTTTTAATGATCCAAACAATACAGAACTTATCCAATTTTTTAATAAATACAGAAAATAGAAATCTGTTATTGTAGATTAGTTAAATGGTGTAAAATTACCAACATATGTTGATGTAATCAAAAAAGAATTTAATCTTTGATTTTTATTATTATTTATTACAAAAAATGTCCTATTTAATTTGGGCATTTTTTTTTATTTTTATTTGAAAAAATAGAATGAATTTGGTTAAATTAA
>CAYRGR010000196.1:0-2008 GCA_964423755.1 uncultured Candidatus Peribacteria bacterium | reverse complement strand
GGTCAAAGCTTTAACCTTCCGTTATTATTATAACGAGAGGATTTTAATCTATTAAGAAATTTAATAAACTAAAAACCTCCCGGCAACAATAACTTTAAGAAGGTGAAATTAAGAAATAAAAAATTCGAAAACATTTTATAAATGTTTATAAAAAATGTTAACGAACGCAAAGACTGAAATTGTCTTTCAGTGCAGGTATTATACATAAATACTTTTAAAGTCAATTAAATTTGATGTTCTTCACATTTTTTTCACATTAAAAAATTATATATACTTAAACTAAATTAATCAAAGCTAATATAAAACATAATATAGTCTATTTTAATGGATTTTAAAATTTATCCTCGCGAATGCGGGGATTAAAATTTAAGAAAATCAAATTTACTTAAGTATATAAAAAAACAAATTTAATAGTAGTTTTTAAATGTAAAATTTTTTATTAAAAAAAGAAATTACCATTTTTTTTTGACAAAAAGAAACTATTTTATAAAATATCATCACCAAAAATTTTAACTTGCGCCACTTTAGCTCAGCTGGTAGAGCGCTCGCCTTGTAAGCGAATGGTCGTCAGTTCAAATCTGACAAGTGGCTCCAATTTAGATAATAGGTAATAGGTATTAGGTATTAGATAATAAATTAAGTTAGATTAAAAAATTATTTTAATCATTACCTAATATCTAGCACTTAACACGGGTCGATTCCAGAGCGGTCAAATGGGGCAGACTGTAAATCTGTTGGCTTACGCCTTCGTTGGTTCGAATCCAGCTCGACCCACCAAGAAAAATTTTTCAAATTTTTAGTATAAAGTTAAAAGCAGAAAGTATAAATTTAAAAAAATACCTTTACTTTATACTTTTAACTTTATACTTTCTACTAAACTATGCCGGGATGGTGGAATTGGTAGACACTCTGGTCTTAGAAGCCAGTGCTAAAAGCGTGAGAGTTCGAGTCTCTCTCCCGGCACCAAAAATATTTCCTTAATAAAAATATCAAAAAAATTAATATTATCTTTTTATTATTTAATTTACTTATATGAAAAAAAATATTCACCCTCAATTTTGTACTGATACAAAAGCTATTTGTTCTTGTTGAAACACTTTTATTACATGAAGTTCTGTAAAATGAGAAATTAGAGTTGAGACATGTTCTAAATGTCATCCGTTTTATACTTGAGAAAGAAAAATTCTTAAAACAAGCTCTGTTGATAAATTTTATTCAAGACAAAAAAAGACTCAATGAATTAATAATTCTGAAAAATAATTGTTTTATAAATTTTCAAATAAATATTTTCACTCTAAAATCACAACTGGTTCGGTATAATAATCATGAGAAAAATTGGTACTTGTTTTGTAAGATTTAATCAAAATATAAATTTCTTTTTCAAAATCAAATACAGAAAATATATTTGCAGGAATAACTATATCTCACATTATAGATAATTCTATAATATGACTATTTTGTTGTAGTATAATTTTATTATAATGTTCATTTATATTATTAGTTTTAAAAACAAAATTATCATTTCATAATTGAATTTTTTTTAAATCTATTGTAGATATAGTATTTATATTTGAATTTTGAAATAATTTTTTATTAAAAAATAAATCTTCTCAAAAGGAATAAATTTCTATAAAATTATTAGAATTAATATTATCATCTTCGATTGTAATAATGTATTTTCATGTAATTTCTGTAATAAAATATAACTCAAATTTATTATTTTCATCTATATTAACATTTATGTTGTTTATATTTCAATTTGGATCTTTTATTTTAAAATTTAAAGAAGAAAAATTTAAAACCGTGCTTCATTTAAGTTTTACAATTTCATTTTGTAAATAAGTATTTGGTATATTTTCATTTAAAAATATTCAAAAATCGTTAAAAGAATTTTGTTCTAAATATTTTTTGTAATAATTTTTATCTAAAATTCATAATTCTAAATATTCACATTTTTGTCTTCATGTAGATCTTTTTGCTAAAACATCAAAAGCTATTGTAGACAAAT
>CAYRGR010000195.1:0-2009 GCA_964423755.1 uncultured Candidatus Peribacteria bacterium | reverse complement strand
CACTTCAAGTAGGAGCTTGAAAAACTATTGTTTTTTTATCAAAGTTTTCTTCAAAAAGTTCTTTACTTCTTCTTATAAGCTTATCAACTGCTTTTTCTTGATAATTTTTAAGTTGTTTCATAGTGTAATTTTTAGAAATAAATTAAATATTTTAGTTTCAAATAGCTTTAATAATTTTCACTTCTTTATTTAAAAAATCTATTATCAAATTTTTTAAATCATCTCTTGTTTTTGGTTGTATATATCCTATTACAGCAGAAAGTTTATTTTCTACTTTTTCTAGATCAAATAGTCAATCTTTAGTAAAAAAGTCTTTTGCAAAATATTCTTTTGGAATATCGTTTAACTCTTTATATTCAATTGCTTTTACTCAAAATAATTCTAAATAAATCAAATTTGTCATCTCTCAATAAGTATTAGAAAGAGTTTCAAATTTATTTTTTTCTTTCAATTCTTTCATAAATTCAAGCTGAGAAATAGATTTTGTAAATTCATTTCTTGTATCAATACTTTTTCATTTTCTAAAAACAAGTCTCAAAAATTCATCTTTTATATCAAAAATAAATCTCCTGTATAAATCTCAACTATCTCATTTTGTCAAAACGGCACAATATTCTCAAGCTCTAAGAGTTAAAATATAATCAAAGTTATCAGGGCGACCAGCTCATTCTCTTGCTCCTCAATGTTTTTTTTCTTTTTCTAAAGCCAATTTTGAATAGGGGGATTTTTCCCTATATTCAAAATCTGGCATTAAATTAGGATCTATCTCTTCTCTTTTCTCATAATCTTTATTATCTTTTAATCTTGCCAGATTTGATACACTTTCCCACCATTCTCTAAATGGTTGTTCTTTTCAGGTTCTTGTCAAAGGGTTTAAAAGTTTCCACAATCATTTTGCACTTACTCAAGTTCCAAATCATTCTTCATCTATATCAAGATTATTTAGATAACTAAAAAGTCATGATAATTGTTTTACTTCATCATGAGTATATTGTTTTGTTATTTCAATTGCTTTTACAATCATTTCATATCATTTTTTCATGATAATTTTATTAGAAATTAAAATCTTTTTTATAATTTAAAATATTTCATAATATTTCATAATATCCATCTAGATCAAAAAAATCTAAAATAACATCTAATATAAAAAAAGAATATCATATTCAATAAATTTTAAATCCTTCAACTCAATTTCAATTAAAGTCTCAATAAATTAAATTATCTCTATTACCTTTTTCATATATTCACTTTACGTTTGGATAAGAATGGGAAACTTTAGATAAAAAATCATAAAAATTTAATTTGTCTAAATATATTTTTGTCTTATCTTTTTTCTCGTAATTAATGTTTTTTATTAATGTTGTTCTACTAGTTTTATTAAAATAATGAAACCATTCATTAAAATAATCCTTATCATTTTTATTTTGTTTTTTTAAATTTTCAATTCCATTAATTCATCAATGTCTATTTTCTATATTTTTTGAAACTTGTTGAACTTCTAAATTATTGCTATTTTTTGCTTTATCATAATTAACTGCATCAATATAATTATTAAATTGTTTTGCTCTATTTATATATTCTTTTTTATCTTCACATAATAAAAATATATTTAATCCGTTTTCAATTAATTTTCTTAGTATTGTGTATGCTCAAGTTAAAGATCAATTTTCTAATGAACCAATAATTCATAAAACCGAATGTTCATGTTCTAGTAAGATACACTGCCACATCTCATTTATCACAATATCATCATCAAATTTAATATTTTTAATCAAAAAAGCTGAAAATAATACTTGATAATACAATCAAATATTTTTTTCTAAATCTTTTCAAGTAGTTTTTATAAAACTTTCTATAAAAATATTAAAATCTTTCACTATTTCTCCCATATTTTTATTTTTTAAAATCTAAACCCTCATTAAACTTTTATAAACCTCCAAAATCTTTTGTGGAATTGCCTCTATTTTTACATCTAATCACTTAAAAAGTGATTTATCTACACTATTATC
>CAYRGR010000194.1:0-2021 GCA_964423755.1 uncultured Candidatus Peribacteria bacterium | reverse complement strand
TTGAATTATGTATTAAAACAAATTGAATTATATCTCCTAAAGACGCATTAACATTCTCTACAGATATGTTAAAATCTTATTTTAGCATGTTTAATGAGACTTGATTACAAATAGAATGAGAATTTATTTGAGACATTAAAAAACTTATAGAAAAAGAAAAAGCAGAAATTAAAGTAGAATTAGAAAAAGAGACATATACTCCTATAGAAATTATGTGACTTTCTCCTAGGACATTAAATGCTTTAGTAAATTGAGAAATACTTTCTATAGAGCATCTTGCAAAATGTACAGAAGCTAAATTGTCTTCTATTAAATGATTTTGAAAAAAAGCTATGACAGAAGTAAGAAAATCATTAAAAGAAAGATGAGTAAAATTACTTTGAGATGATTAAAATTTAAATATTATTTATTAAATAAATAAAAAATGAGACACAAAGTTGAAAATAATTTGTCTTTTAGTAATAAAGACAAAGATCATGCAAAGGCAACATTAAGAAATTTAATAACAAGTTTTTTTGTTCATAAAAATCTTGTTACAACTTTAAAAAAGGCAAAAGCATTGTCTGTTTATGTTGATAAATTAATTAATATTGTAAATACTAAAGACCAAATGAATGCTATAAGATTTGTAGGTAGATATGTTTTTACTAAAAAATCTTCTTTGGAATTATTTAAGAATATAGCACCTAAATATAAAGATAAAAAATCAGGATTTACAAGAATTACAGCTATAAAATATAGAGTATGAGATAACGCAAAATTAGTTAAAATTGAATTAATTTAAATTTATTAATAAATAATTAATATTATGAGGACAATTAATCCTAAACAAATAAATAATACTGAAAGAAAATGGTATATTATTGATGCTGAAAATAAGACTTTATGAAGATTGGCAACAAAAATAGCCGCAATTTTAAGATGAAAAAACAAGATAGATTTTGCATCACATGTTGATAATTGAGATTATATTATAGTTTTAAATTCTTGAAAATTTAAAGTTACATGAAATAAAGAAAATGATAAAATTTATATTAAACATTCTTGATATATATGAAATTTAAAAACTACTACTTTATGAAATTTAAATTCAAAAAAACCAACTGCTGTTTTAAAATTTGCAGTTAGTGGTATGTTACCAAAAAACAGATTACAAAAAAATATGTTAGCTAGATTAAAATTACAAATAGATAATACTCATAAATTTGATGCACAAAAACCAATTGTTTTAGAAATATAATTTTAAACTTTAATAATAATTTATGATTACAAAAAAATATATATATGCAATATGAAAAAGAAAAACTGCTGTAGCTCAAGTTAGACTTTTTGATTGAGAATGAGATTCTTTAATTAATGGATTAAATTTTAGACAATATATAAAAAGAAATGATTTGTTTAAAATTTTAATGTCTCCTTTAAAATTATTGAATTCAGAAGGAAAATATTATTTTGAAGTAAAAGTAATTTGATCATGAGAAAGTGCTCAAATACAAGCTATAAAATTATGATTAGCAAGAGCATTAGCAAAAACTGACGAAGCTGTTAAAAACTCATTAAGACTAAATTGATTTTTAACAAGAGATTCTAGAAAAGTAGAAAGAAAGAAACCATGATTACATAAAGCACGTAAAGCATCTCAATGGTCAAAACGTTAATTTTAAAATTTATATAATTTATTTTATTAATCTAAAATATGCCTACAATTAACCAATTAATTAGACGTTCAAGGAAAAGTCAAACTAAAAAAAGCAAATCTCCTGCTTTACAATTTATTAAAAATTCTATTAAAAGAACTAGTGTTCCTTTAGCTTGTCCACAAAAAAGATGAGTATGTACAAAAGTGTATACTACTACTCCAAAAAAACCAAACTCTGCTTTAAGAAAAGTTGCTAAAGTAAGATTAACAAATTGACAAGAAATTATAGCATATATTCCTTGAGTTTGACATAATCTACAAGAACACTCTGTAGTTTTAGTAAGATGATGAAGAGTAAAAGATTTACCATGAGTAAGATATC
>CAYRGR010000193.1:0-2021 GCA_964423755.1 uncultured Candidatus Peribacteria bacterium | reverse complement strand
GAGAATCTTGATTAATTCCTACAAAAACTCAATTAATTGATAAAGATTGAAAAATAAAAAAAATAACTCTTAATGAATTAACTTTTGCTATAGTAAAAGAATTATTAAAAAATCCTCCAATTTTAAAAAAAGAAGCTTCAAAAGAAACTTTATGAATAAAAAATTCTTTGAAAGAATGAGAAAATAATATAAAAAAAATAATTCCTGTTTCTATTGATGATAATAATCATAAAGTTTGAATGAAACAAAACCAAATTTTAGATAAAAAAAAGAATAAAGTTAATAAACAACTTCAATTAGATAAAATTAAAACTTATAATACTAAGAAAAAAGTTAGATTAGAAAAATTAAAAAGTAATATAGAAACAAAAAAGAAAGAATCTCAACAAGTTGAAAAAAATAACAATAGGTTAATTTTATTAATTGAAAAAAGACAAAGACAAATTGATGATTTAATAGGCAAAAAAGACGAAAAAATTGAAGAGTGAGCAAAAAACTTATCTCCTGAAGAAATAAAACAATTATATGAACAATACATAAAGATTACAAAAAGAATAAAATTTCTTGAGTCAAAAATAATAAAAGATATTACTGATGAAAATCTTAAAAAGAAATTTTTGATATATCTTAATACAATTTCTGAAAGTATAATTACAAAAAAACAAGATAAAATCTATTTAGATAAAATAAAAAATTTACACTTAAGCAAATTTAGTTTTCCTACTAAATTTAAAATCCTCTAAAATATACTAAGAGCTACGTGCGAGTGTTTATCAGTTTTGGTTTGAATATAATTCTGTATATTTAATAAAAATATTACATCTCAAGAAACAGTAATAATAATAAATTATAAATTTCTTCATATAAAATTTTCTGATAAAAAATTTCTTCAATATTTGTAAATAAACAGAAAATAAGTTATAATTAAAAGAAATTAATTATTTTATTTTTTATGAATTCAAATAAATCTAAAGATAAACCTGAAAATGAATTATCAGAAAAACCTAAACAAAACTGATCACAAAATCAGGAGGTTAATGAATTAACCAAAAATAAAACAGCTGATGTATCTAATATATTAAATTGAAAAATAAATTTAGATGTTTTATGAGATAAAAAAATCAAATTTAGAATTAATTTAGTAAGACATTTTCCTTATCTTCTTGGAAAACCAATAGTTGAAGAATATAAAATTTTATTAAATAAAAAATTGAGTTGAGAATTTTTGACAGAAGCAGAAAATAATAAATTATCTAATTTAGAAAATGAAGTAGATGAATTAACTTATAAAAGTTTTGATGAAATACCAGATGAAACATTTGCTGAATATAAAAACAGTATTAAAGAAATATTTAATAATCCTTCAAAAACTTTAATACTATTTGATACAGAATGAAAAGAAAGAGTAAAAGTAAGTTGAGAACAATTAATTCAAAAATATAAAATTAAAAATTCTAAACAAATAAATCTAAAATGATCACCAAAAAAAGATTCATTATGAGAAATATATATTGATATGTGAACTAACTTAAAAGAAGAAATTCTTAAAATTCTCAAATATATTGAACAAAATAATTTTGAAAATATTATTATTGTTTCTTCTAGATCATATTCTCATGGTTTTAATATATTAAGTTGAAATAGAGATATAACTGTAAGACAAAGTGAAAAGAAATTTGAACAATTATGATATTTATATAATGATTATAATGAAAAAAATGAATTGATACAAAAAATAAATAATAATCTTTCAATAAATCCAGAAAATTTTAATAATATAAAATTAATATTTAATTTTTTGCCTTTTGATAATAATTCAATAATTAATTTTCAGAATCAAATAAATGCATACTTTAAACAAAAACCTTCCTTATTTGAGGAATATTTATCTTCAGAAAATGAAGATATTAGAACATTTTGTTTGGCTAATTTGATAGAAAAAAAAGAGTTTGAATTTTTGGATAAATACTATATTAAAAGTAATAATAAAGTTAAATCTTTATCTACTACTGAAAAAGAAA
>CAYRGR010000192.1:0-2031 GCA_964423755.1 uncultured Candidatus Peribacteria bacterium | reverse complement strand
TCTGTATGGTCTTGTCTTGTTGAATTCGTGTTTCTTATTTATTTCTTTAACAATAATAATCAAAAACAATTAAAATTAATAAGATTTATTTTTGATTTTTCTAAGGACGAGGGATTATAAACTCCTCGTTGTAAAATATTAATTGATGCATTTAAATCAGCATCAATTTCCAGATTACATGAAGAACAATAAAACACTTCACCTTTTCTGCTCTTCTTATCCAAAGTTCCACATTTTGAACAAATTTGAGATGTGAAAGCCGGATTAACTTTTGTCAATTGAATACCATTCTCTTGACAAAGTCTTTCTAGTTTATTAATAACTTTAGGATAAGTCCATCTTTGTAGTTTATTATTTATAGATTTATACAATTTTGATTTAAATTTAACATGATTTAGATCTTCTATAATTATATGATTTATATTTGTTAAATCAATTTTATTTAATTCTTGATTAATTAATTTATTTCTTTCAATTAAACTCTGTTTAAAATTTTTAGAACCTTGTTTCTTTTTAGTAATTTTAAGGTATTGATCTTCTAAAGATTTTCCAATAATTTGACCATTAGAAAGAACTAAGAGCTTTTTATAACCACAATCAGCACCAACAGAGATACCATTCTTTCTTTTAGGTAAATCTTCTTTTTCATAAAATAATGTGAAATAAAAATTATTGTTAATTTTATTTAATTGTATTGTATTCTTTCTATTCCAATCTTTAAATTTTAAAGATTGTTTATGATGCTTCAGCGGAATTTTAATAGTTGTTGATTTTCTATGTTTTCCATTTGGATCTCTATATGGTGTTCTTAAATTAATAAATTCATCAAATTCTTTGGAATTATTAGAAATATTAAAAATTCTGCTATCAATATTTATAGAAATTGATTTAAGATTAATTTTTAAAGTTTTTGGAAATTTACTCAAATTCAATTCAGAAAATCTTTTATTTGTAAATGATGTTAATCTATTAGATTTTATAAAATATTGGTAAACTTTTTTATATCTTTTAAATCGTTTTTCATGGTGCTTTTTTAAACAAGATCTAACAATTTCAGAAGCATTTTTATAAACAATTTGTTTCCATTGACCATGAGAAATAATTATATTTGGTAAATATTTTGATGATAAAAATTTATTGAGTGGTAATTTTTCATCTAAAATTAATTGGATATAAGATTCTAAACACATTGTATAATCTTCAAACAGTTTTTCAATGTTATTACTTTTAAATTTTGTTTGATATTTTAAAATGTGTTTAGAAGATCTAATCATTTATCTTTATTTAACTCCTCTAAAAGCTTTTCTGTTTTTCTTTTACTTCTTCTTAAACCATATATTCTAGAACAATAGGAAGTAATTATAGAAATAAAATCTTGAATTAAATCGTTTTTATCATCTTCCGCTTCATTAACAACTTCTATGTTTATGTTGTTATGATTTAAAAGTATTTCTAAATAATTAAAACCAAATCTTGTTAGTCTATCTTTATGTTCCACAATAATTTTAGTAAAATCTTGATTTTCTAAAAGATTTTTTAATTGTGGTCTGTTATCATTAATTCCAGAACCAATTTCCTTTACTATTTTATGAATTTTATATCCTTTTGCAATACAATATTTTTTTAATCTTTCAGCTTGAGAATCTAAATTTGTTTTGTTTACAGAATTTGACACTCGTGAATAGACCACAACTTTTTCTTCTTTTTTTTCACGAATACCAATTAGTTGACAATAATCTTCGTATGTTACAAAATTTCTACCAGTATTTGATTTTACAAAAGTTATTTTTCCTTTATTTTTCCAGTTATAAATTGTAACTAATGTAACACCAAGATCTTTAGCAAGTTTTGATATTTTAATTAGCTTTGACATAATATCTTCTTTCTTTTTAATTATGTTCTAATATAAAATGAAAATTAGATTAATTTTTTATTATAACTTAATTATTTTTTAATGTTAAACTTAAATCTACTATATATCTATTCCTAAATATTCACACATATCCCAAATTCTAATTACTGTATCCGCCA
>CAYRGR010000191.1:0-2032 GCA_964423755.1 uncultured Candidatus Peribacteria bacterium | reverse complement strand
TTGAAGTTGACAAAAATCTGTAGAAGATCTCATAGTACAGATTTTTTTAAGTGGTTGATAGTCTCATTTTCTATTAAGCCTAGCAAGTTCTCATCGTATTATTTCTTCATCAAATTCTATATTATGAGCCACAATAACATCTGTAGTATTAATATATTTTAAAATTTTATCAATTACATCTTCTATAAAAGGAGCATTTTCTACATCTTTGTCGTAAATTCAATTTATTTGTGAACAAGAGAAGGGAATAGGAATTCTTGGTTTTATAAAAAAATCTATTCTTTCAATTTCTGTAAAACCTTTTGTTTGAGATATTTCTCAAAGTATTCAGGCAAATTGTATTATATAGGGTTGTTCTTTAATAGTTCATCATTTTACAGGAAATCATGTTGTTTCTGTGTCAAAAATAAATGCTTTCATAATTTTGTTATAATTTTGTAAATTTTATCTTTCATATTATATAAAATATTTTGAATTTACAAGTTTTTAGATATATTATAATTTAGTATATACTAAATAAAATTTGATTTTAAGGTCTTTTCTTTTTTAAAAACCTTTTAAACTAGACTAGGTCTCGCTGCCGCGAGACCGTCGATCAATTTTCTTCTAGAATATACTAAATAAAATTTGATTTTAAGGCTTTTTAAAAATTTTAAAAGTATGTTATTTTGTGTGAAACATAAGAATTTATTAATTTTCTTTTGTTATATATTTTAAATTTATTATTTATAATGCAAAAAATTTTACTTTATATTTTGCAATTTCTTGCAAAATTAATTATTAAAAAACACAAACCTTTTGTTATTGGTATTACTGGCACTGTGGGTAAAACTACTACAGCTCATTTTGTATATCATTTTTTACATAATTTATATTGAGATAAGGCATATATGTCAGAATTTGATTATAATTGAGAATTTTGATTGCCTCTAACAATATTACAATCAAAATCTGCAAACAAAAATATATTTTTATGGTTTTTAATTTTTTTGAAATGACTTATTTTAATATTTAAAAAAAATTATCCAACATATTTAGTCTTAGAATATTGAGTAGATCACAAAGAAGAAATGGATTTTTTACTTAAAATTGTAAAACCAGATATTTCTATTATTTTAAATATATCTCAAAATCACGTAATGCAATTTCCTAATTTTAATGATTATATTAAAGAAAAATTAAAACTTCCATTAAATTCTAAAAATATTATTTATAATTCTGATGATGAAAATTTAGAAAAAAATTTATCTAATAAAAAAAATATAATTTCATATTGAATCAAAAATAAAAATGCTAAAATTCAGGCATTTAAAATTAAATCAGATTTAGATAATTTAAATTTTATTTTAAAATATTGATCACAAAATTTTAATTTAAAATATAATTTAGCCTGAGATCATCAAGTATATAATATTTTACCTACATTTTGTTTATGAATTTTGTTATGAATTAATATAGATAAAATTATAGAAAATTTAGTAAATATTTATCCACAAAAATGAAGATGAACAATTCTTAAATGAATAAAAAATTCTTTAATTATAGATTGAAGTTATAATTGATGATTTACTTCAATTTCAGCATGAATTAATTATATAAATAAAATATCTTTAGATTATAATAAAATATTATTTCTTTGAGATATGAGAGAATTGTGAAATGAATCTAAAAAAATACATTTAAATCTTGCTTCCTTAATTAAAAAAAGTAAAGCAAATTATGTTATTTTAGTATGATCAGAAATGAATAATTATATTTATAATGATTTACAAAATTCTTTTAAAGATAAAATTTATTCTTTTTTAAGTTCAAAAAAGGCATGATTAAAAATAAGAGAAATAATTTTGCAAAATAGTTTGAAAAGTGTTATTTTTGTAAAATGAAGTCAAAATACTATATTTTTGGAAGAGTGAATAAAAGAATTTTTATTTGATTTAAGAGATCAAGAAAAATTATGTCGTCAATCAAGGCATTGGTTAAACAAAAAGGAAGAATTTTTTAATAATATTATATGTAACTAATAATTAATTTC
>CAYRGR010000190.1:0-2035 GCA_964423755.1 uncultured Candidatus Peribacteria bacterium | reverse complement strand
TAATCAAAAAATTTTGTAGTTAAAAAAACATGTTTTTCATCTAATACATTTTTATTTTCTCAAAAATTATATATTAAAAAATTGATAATTTTTTCTCAAAAAAATTTGATATAATAATTTTTTTCTGATTCAGATACTTTAAATTTAGTAATAAATTGATTGACTTTACTTTTATTTATCCACAATTCTAAAATAAAATCTTTATTTATGTCAATTTTCTTTCATAATTGTGAATTTTTTACTCTATTTTCTAATAAATAAGAGGTGTCTTGTTTATTGTCTTCAAATATATTTAAATAAGATTTTGTAAAATCTTGAAATCAATCATTAGTTGGATAATACAATTCATTAATATTTTTATTATTTTTTAAAGTTTTTATATTTTTCATAGTTTTAGTTTAAATTACAAATAAATCTTATCATATTTATTTAATTAAGTAAAATTTTTTACTTTTTTTTTGCTTTTTTCAAAAAAATATATAAAGTAAATAGTACATTTTGGGACTTAATTATTTTAATTAGGGCTTTTACCAATTTAAAAAAACTTTTATTAAAGTTAATTTATCATATCTAATAAAAATTGATTTTTTGTTTTTTTTAATTAGATTAAATCTTTTATTATTAGATTTTAGATTAATTTTCTTTAGTTATTTAAATTGGTTATACCAATTTATTTTTTTAATTTAATTTTTATGAAAAAAAGAAGTAAAAAATACAATCAAGCAATTACGCTTATTGATAAAAATAAACTTTATACTGTAAATGAAGCTGTAGATCTTTTAGAAAGTACAAATACAGTAAAATTTGATCCTACTATAGAAATACACTTTAATCTTTGAATAGATCCAAAAATTAGTGAACAACAAATAAGAACAACAATTTCTTTACCACATGGTACTGGTAAGACTGTAAAAATATGAGCATTTACTGATTCTTGAAATGAAAAAGAACTTAAAGATGCCTGAGCAGTTATTGCATGATGAGATGATTTAATAGATATTGTTTCTTCTTGAAAAATAGATTTTGATATAGCAATAGCTACACCATCTATTATGAAAAAAATGTGAAAAGTTGCAAAAGTGTTATGACCAAAATGACTTATGCCAAATCCAAAAGCATGAACAGTTTGAGAAGATCTACTTAATATCATCAAAGAATTATTAGCTTGAAAAATTGAATTTAAAAATGATAAACAATGATTAGTGCATTCTATTGTGGGTAAATTATCTTTCTGACAAGATAAATTAAAGGAAAATATAAAATATTTTATTAAATTAGTACAAGAATTAAAGCCTAATGGCATTAAATGAAATTATATTATCTCTTGCTATGTTTGTAGTACAATGGGTCCATGAATAAAACTAGATGTTTAGTAAATTTTAAAGTTCATTATTTTTCGCAATCGTATTTTTAATATTATTATAAAAGGACCTATCTCTTCGTATTTGTCTTAAAAATCAGATAAATCAAGAAGACTGGTCCTTTTTTTTTTTTTTGATTTCTCAAAAATTGAGATATAATAAAAAAATTGAGATATAATAAAATAGCTAATAATATAAAATTAAGTGTTATAAGTTAAAATAAACCAAGAGGATCTTGTTATTCTCCGAAGGAGAATCTCTTTTAAAAGCAATTAATTCTGGTTAAAAAAAGATCCTCGCTTCGCAAGGATGACAAATTTTCTCATTTTGTTTTTAGTTTAAACATGATAAAAATACAAGTTTCGTTTAATATATAATTTATTTTTATGAAAATATTGCAAAACAAAATAAGAATATCTCACCCCCAGACCCTTTCCATTAATAGAGAGGGAAGTTTAAGTAGTAATAGCTCTCCAAAAACTCAACCAAATATTTCCCCTTCTCCATTTTATGGAGAAGGGGTTAGGGGATGAGGTTTTACCCTAGTAGAGCTAATCATAGTAATATCAATAATTGCAATACTAGGAACTATATGATTTGTATCATATAGTTGATATACAAGTAGTGCTAGAGATTCAGCTAGGATTGCAGATCTAGATAGTATAAGAAAATGA
>CAYRGR010000189.1:0-2045 GCA_964423755.1 uncultured Candidatus Peribacteria bacterium | reverse complement strand
CTTCGGTTTCGGACTTAAAGGCTATGAATTGGCGATAAGTTCATTTTTGATTTAATTGTAAAACAATTAAATCAAAATTAATTCAATTTTTAAATCTTTTTTTGATTATACTCAAAAAAAATACTCTTAATTAGGAAGAAACAAATAAATTTTTGTATTATTGCATTCAACTTTTCATCCACTATTAGATAAAAAATCTGTATTTAAAGTACAATACATTTATTTTCTGTAGATTACAAATATATAGCTTTACTATATATCCATATATTAGTATAAAAATTACATTCAATAAGATATATAATTGCTTTATAATAATAAGGCAATTATGTATCTAAATAAATACATATTATGATAAAAACAATTTTATTTGACGGAAAAAACAGACCAACAGCATTTGAAAAGCAAGAAATTATAGACTTTCTATTTAAGAATTTAGATGAGTTTGGTGACTCAAGAGATGATATTGAAAAAGCAATTAATTATGCTCTTAAAGAAAGTATATCATATGGCGGTTTTATTTTGGAAGCAATTGAAAAGGATAAAATATCTTCAATAGTAGTAATAAATAAAACAGGAATGAAAGGCTATATTCCTGAAAATATATTAGTTTATATTGCAACTCATAAAAAATTGAGAGGAAAAGGAATTGGCAAGGAGATTATGAGTAAAGCCATTGAAATTGCAGAAGGAAATATTGCTTTACATGTTGAGCCAAATAATCCCGCAAAATTTCTATACGAAAAATTAGGTTTTACAAACAAATATCTTGAAATGAGATATATTAAAAATAAATAAGATGGCATATATTATTCTTAATAAATCAAAATTAAAATCAAACTTCGATTATTTAGATAATTTATTCAAGGAAAAAGATATTAAATGGGCTGTCGTATCAAAAATTCTTTGTGGTAACAAAGAATACTTGGAGGAACTTCTATCTTATAATATTACTCAAATTTGCGATTCAAGAATTGTTAATTTAAAAATGATTAAGCAAATCAATCCAAAAGTTGAAACAATTTTCATAAGACCTCCTGCAAAGCATGCTATAAAAAATATTGTGAAATATGCTGATATAAGCATGAATACTGAAATTGAAACAATTAAATTACTTTCCGAAGAAGCACAAATTCAAAATAAAGTCCATAAAATAATTATTATGATTGAATTAGGAGAGCTTAGAGAAGGAGTAATGAGAGACGATCTTATTGATTTTTATTCAAAGGTATTTAATTTAAAAAACATTGAAGTTGTTGGCATTGGAGCTAATCTATCTTGTTTATATGGTGTTCTTCCTAATCATGATAAATTAATACAATTGTGTCTTTATAAACAATTAATTGAATTGAAATTCAATAAAAAAATCACATACATTTCAGGAGGTTCATCTGTAACAATACCATTAATATTTCAAAAACTCCTTCCAAAAGGGATAAATCATTTCAGAGTCGGAGAAACATTATTTTTAGGTACAGATGTTTATAATGATAAAGTATTGAAAAATTTTAATACAGACGTCTTTGTTTTATATTCAGAAATAATTGAATTAATTGAAAAGCCTAAAGTCCCTATGGGAGAGATGGGAACAAATGCTGAAGGACATTCTGTTACTTTTGATGAAACAAAGATCGGGAAAACAAGCTATAGGGCAATAATTGATCTTGGATTATTAGATGTTGATATTAATCATATTTTTCCTAAAGACAAAAATATTTCAATTGTTGGGAGTAGTTCTGATATGATTGTAATTGATTTATCTCGAAATACAAAAAAATATCAGGTTGGAGATTTACTTGAATTTAAATTAGATTATATTGGAATATTAAGGGTTCTCAATTCAAAATATATTGAGAAAAGAATTATTAAATCAATTTAATTACAAATTTACCAATTAAGGTCTGTAAATTTATTTCTCCCTTTAAGATAATAAGCTTTAACTATGCTTTTAGGGTAAACTTCTTTTATTTTGTGATTTAGAATTGTTGTTCTTTTGGCTTTAATCAAATTACGATTTTTGAAAAAGGCGATATAGGCTCTAAAAACTG
>CAYRGR010000188.1:0-2051 GCA_964423755.1 uncultured Candidatus Peribacteria bacterium | reverse complement strand
AAAATAATTTCAAAAGGATTTTTTGATTTTAATTCTTTTAATTTAGCAGGTCAAGTAGGAATAATATTTTCTTTTTTTAATGCTTTATAATATAAATTATCAATTAATAAATTAATTGTTTTTTCTTCAATATACTCTAATCAATAATTTTTTTCAATTATATTATACGGTATATCACTTCATTTTCTAAATCATTTAATGTTTGCATTTTTTCTTATTTCTTCAATTACTTTATTTTTACATTTTTCAAATTCTACTGAACTTTCTTTAATTGTAAGCTCTATAGTATTTGCATTTATTTTTTTTATAGATGTTTGCATAAGCTAAAAGTTATTAAATTAAAAATTTTAAAAATTAAAAGACTATACGATTATATAAAAAATATATAAAACTCAATATTTTTAATAAAAATGTAATTTTTTAAGTGAAAAGTCCAGTTTATCAGTTAATAAACTGGACTTTTGTAAATTATGAGTTAGTTTTGTATATGGTATTTTTTTCTCCATTTTTTGTTATCGTGATACCGTCTTTATGAAAATGAACATGATTATTTCTATCTATACTTCCATTTTTTAGATCTTTAGAATATAATTCATCTTCATTTTTTACTGACTTAAAACCGCCCCAAGATGTTTCCTCTGGTTTTGACCAACTCATTATTATCACCTCCTTTTTTTTGATTTTTAAAAAATCATTAAGATGATAATTATTCTTATAAAGAAAAAAACTGAAAAAAGTAAGAAAAATAAATATTAATTTTTAATTATCCCAAAAAACTTAATTTTTTACCTTCGAAATCAATAATTTGAGGAATTTTTATTGGTGCCAAAATTTCTATAAGTCTTTTTATTTCAGGTATGTTTTTGGAATTTTCATATTTTGAAATATTTGCTTTTTTTGTACCAAGTAAAGATGCTAATCTTTCTTGACTTAAATTTCTATATTTTCTATTTAATAAAAAGTAATTTGCTAGATTTTGTTTGTAAAAAGAACTATAAATAATATTCTTTATTTTAAGATATTTTAAATCTAATCTATAATGAAAAATTCAATTTCAAATATCCCAACTAATTCAATCTTTTTTATTTTTATTTAAAATTTCATCATATTTTGACACATCATCTAATCTAGATTCTATATTTTCTTCTAATAAAACAAGTTTATTTTTTATTTCAAATTCACAAATAATTTCTCAATAATCTTTTGCAAAATTTAAATTATTTACAAAATTTGAGTATCATTGTATATTTCATTTTAAATAAGACAATATCCAATTAATTGTGACTCATTTATAAATTATTTTATTCATATTTTGAAATAATTAAAAATATTTCTTTTTCAATGCTGTCTAATTCATTTTTTAGTTTTAAAATTTCATTATGCTTATTAGAATTATTTATTAATTTTTTTGTTTCTCAAATTTTGAAATCCATTTCTTTTTTATAATAAATAACCCTATTAATAATTCCGGATTCTCATGCAAACATAATTTTTGGAATGTGTGATCTAATATTTTTTAATCTAGATTCAATTTCTTGAATCAATTTTTTTAAATTTCACATAATCAAATATTAGCACATTTGCTAACATTATATTAAATACAAATTAAAAATCAAAACATTAAAAAAATATCTACAATTATAAATAAAAAAACTGAAAAAAGTAAGAAAAAATAATTTATGTCTAAATAAATTTGTACATTAATATTCATGCAGCAGTAGCCACATTTAAAGATTGTTTTTTTAAACATGGAGATTTTACAAGTATTTTTATTTTTGATATGTTATTGTATTTTATGGAAAAACCTTATAAATATCTTTACGTAGTTTAATTCTGACAAAATAAAAAATACTATTTTCTATTTTTATTCAAACTCTATAATCTCAAATTCTGATTCTATAATAAGTTTTATATCATTTAATTTTACCTATATCTAAAAATTTAAATATCAAATTCTGCTCATTATTCTCAATAAAATCAATAATCTTATCAATTTTATCAAAAATAATTCATTCAAAATTAGATAAATCATCTTGGAATGATTTTTTAAT
>CAYRGR010000187.1:0-2051 GCA_964423755.1 uncultured Candidatus Peribacteria bacterium | reverse complement strand
AGAGGAATGAATCTTTCAAAATAAATCTTCCACTCCTCATATTTAGAATCTTCAGATTTAGGGAATCTCGGTCTTATTATTTGAAATTTTCTACCCAATTCCTTATCAAAATAATCAAGTGCCCACGATTTTTTCTTTTCAATTGAAACATCTTTATTTTTTAAATAATTTAAATAATCCTTTCGATTTTTAAAAGTCATTCCTCCGTGAATAAAAAATATTTGTGATTTTGTTTTCATTTTATTTGTGTTTACTTTTTTATATATTTAATTTCATTGTTCAAAATAACCCCATTCTTAAAATCTTCAAACATTTTTTGAGGTAAGACTTTAATCTCATCATTTTTTGAAATCCACAAAATATCAACTAATTCATGTTTATGTGTACCATTAAATTTCTTAATATCTAAAAAATCTACAGAATTTTTTACCTCAAAGAAAAATTCCATAAAATTTTCATTGTAATGACCTTTATATTGACTAATATATAAAAGTTTTCCAATAATAGGTTTAATACCAAATTCCTCAAAAATTTCTCTTTCAGTACATTCCTTTGGATTTTCATCATCATTTATATGCCCACCTGGCAAAGCATAGAAGTCGGCATCATGAACATGCTTCACAACAAGTAATTTGTCATTACAAACTATCACCGCCCTACATTTAATTATTTTTAAATTATTCATATTTAAATTATTTTAATTTTTTGTAAACAGATGAGGTGAATTATTTATTATTTTTTCGTAAACAGATTTCCTTATTTTAGTATCATTCTCTATTAATTTAAAGTTATCTTCGCTTTTTGTTTCTAATTTTTCTTTCTCTCTAAGTTTTATAAACCAATCATGATATTCATCTAGCTTCCCATCTTTGAAGGCTTGTTCATATTCTTTATAAATAGCATATTCGTGGCGAAAATCGTAATTATAAGTGTCAATATCTTTTAAAAATCGTTTTTTGTCTTCTTCACTATAATTTTGTATATTTTTATCATTTTTGTATTCCCTTATAGACCTATCCCACAAATTAAAACCTTTTTTTCTGGCTATATACGCCTCCCATTTTTCGTGAGTTTCTAAATATGGCATATATTCTTCTGGGTATATGTCTTTGCGTAATAATATGATAACTTTGCCGTTAAGTTCAGAGTTAATTCCTTTTGCATTTAATATTTTTTCATCTGAATGTTCAGTTTTACTTATTTGTTTAACCAATTTTACAAAATTATCTTTTGTGACTTTATAAACCTCAACGTATTTTTCAAAAAACTCCTCTGGACTTATAATTTTTTCTTTTGTTTTTGAAAATTTTTCCATTTTATTTTAAACTTTTGATAATTTTTACAAATAGATCATTGCGCTCGTATTCATTATTAAACATGCCAAAAGAGGCAAACGCTGGTGAAAATAATATTGTATCCCCTGCCTGCGCAGGCAGGCCTCTTGATGCTTTGCCTAATGCAGACCTTACGGCATCTTTAAGATTTTTTGTAACTTCATAAGTAATTAGTAATTTGTAATTTGTAATTAATTTGTCAGTACCAGAACCAGGAATTAACACTAGGGCTTTACAATATTTATTAATAGCTTTCACAAAATTATCTAGTTGAAGCCCTTTATCTGATCCTCCACAAATAAGGATTATGTTCTTCTTTTGCTCCTTAAGGGCTTCGAGACCAGCTATTGTCGCTTCTGGTGTTGTGGCATTATTGTCGTTATATATTTTTATTCCTTTATAGTTCCTTAAAAGTTGAAGTCGGCCTTCTAACCCCTTAAATTTTGTAACAGCTGTTTTTATTTTTGATTCAGAAATTCCAAAAATTTTAGCTACCTCTACTGCGCAAGCTAAATTCTCTCTTTGGTATATTCCGGGAACAATAAATTTCCAGTTATTCACTTTTTTTGGATCTACAATTAATAATTTACCTTTTACATCTTTCTTCTTAATATAGCGTCTCATCCCCGGGCGAATTATTAAAATATCGTTCCCTTTTTGATATTTAAAAATATTGGCTTTGTCATTAAAATATTTTTCCATACTACCTCCATAATA
>CAYRGR010000186.1:0-2129 GCA_964423755.1 uncultured Candidatus Peribacteria bacterium | reverse complement strand
ACCACCATTGTTTTATAACTATGCAAAATCCCCATTGTTTTCTATTAGAAGCAAAGCAGTATACAAAGATAATTACCAATTTTACTTTTTTCCAAAAAATCAAAATATTAAGGATAATCAAGATGATAATATAGACGAAATAAAATTTTGTGAAGAACATCCAGATATTATACAATTTTTTAAAGATTTTGTAAGTGGAAATCAAAATGAAATATTTAATAAAATAAAAATTGCATATAATAATATATATAAAAATATATCTAATGATATTGATATAACTGATTATGGTTTTTATTATGATGAAAAAAAAGATGAAAATGGGAATTATGGACAATATATAATACAAGATGACAGTGGTGATATATTTTAGACAGATCAAATAAATAATATTATAGCTGGTATTATTAGAAAAAATTAGAAAAATAAAGATTGGTTATCTTGGGATTTAAATAAATTATTTGATGAAATACAATACAGTCCAATCTTACATAGCTTAATGTCAGATAAAATAAACAATTCAAAAAGTGTAGAAGAAAGTTTATCTCATTTTGAAAATTTAGTAAAAATATATACAGATAATATCCATGGTCAACCAGGTTATAGATCAATCAATGATTTTTGCAAATGTGTAATAAAATAGTGCAATGAAGAAAAAACAAAAGCTTTTGTTGCTTCTGGCAAATTTAATAAACGTTTGATTTATTATCTTAATAAAATGTCAGATGGTATATTTTTAAAAAAATGTCCACAGGAATATATATCAACAGATGATAAAATAAAAGTAATGAAATTAGCTTTAGATCAAGGAAATAATATTAAAGGGTTAGAAATATTAGATAATATAGATTTTACAATTTAGAAAGATAGTGAAGAATTACAAAAAAAATAGATTGAATCATCTCTCTATGGATTACTTGCTGTATATAAACAGATGATGCCATCAGAAGACTTGTTTAGGTATTAGATAGATAAAAGGAATGGTGAATCATTTGCTTTATTGTTAGATAACCTAATACCAGATAGAATACCAAATACAAACATATTTGATTATTAGATAGAAAAGATAACTACTGCATATAAGTTTAGTAAAGCTGTAATTAGGGATTTTGTGTTTAGCCTTTAGATAGTATACTCAAAATATCCAACAAGCTTGAATTTAGATTCTTTAAAAAGTTAGTATAATAAAAATATAAATGTTATCCAATATATTTTTTTCTTTCCAAAAGTTTTCAGAAATTATTTGTTTACAAATCTTGTAAATACAAAAGACTTTGTATTTGATATGATTAAAGATTTGTTTGATAAAATACTAAATGAGTTGACAGGAGTTAAAGAAACAAATTTATATAAGCTTGGATTTGATTAGGAAATTATGTATTAGATTTTAAAATCAATATTTTATGGATTTATATATTCATAGCATATGTATAATACTGTAAATATAATATGTTTTAAAGATATATTTAAAAAATGGTTTAAAGATGCACCATCAGAAGATAAAGATAATTTCAAACAACTTTTTTTAACAATATTCGATACAATTATAAATGAAGAAATATCTACAAAAGATAGTTAGTATTTTTATAATATAATTGAAGATTTAATTATATAGGGATTTAATAAACCTATAACTGAAATTTCAAAAGAACTGATATTAAAAATATTAAATAAATCATTATTGTTTTTTAAGCCTTTTCATTATTTAATTGGAAAATGCAAATCTGATTTTATGAATATTAAGATATATCCAAAAGATATTTATGATATATATATAAATTCTAATAATAAATCTATAGAAATAATTGATATATTTACGTTATATGGTCTTAATCTCAAAAGAAATGGTAAGTAGCTTGTATTGGATGATGTTATACCAGAATCAGATTTATATAATATTATAAAAAATGAAGAAGATTTAATGATTCTTTCCTTTTTTAATAATTTATCTGATAACTTTTTATTAAAATTATATGATAAACTTGGTGGAAAAGAATATTTAACAACACAATACTTTTTCTCTAAATATAATGATAGAATAAAAGAATTATTAGTTAAAAAAGAATAGAAAAACTTGTTTAAAAAACTTTTGAATATTTAATATAAACGAGGTTATAACAATGAAAAAACAA
>CAYRGR010000185.1:0-2135 GCA_964423755.1 uncultured Candidatus Peribacteria bacterium | reverse complement strand
TTAAGTTGATATTGAAATCATGGTACTTGAAGTTGATGAATAGTAATTTGATGAGCTGAATGAAATTGAAAAACAGGTAAGGCTACTAGTTTTGATTGAATTGATGATTGGATTGATATTTTAGATAATGAAACCTTAAGAATTAATAAAGATTTTACTTTTTCAGTTTTAGTTAAAATACATTCAAATTCTAATCCATGGGAAACGTTTATTAATGCGGAATCATCTCAACAATGGTATTCTTCAGCTCTTAGGGTTAATAATTTATGAAAATTACAACTAACGGTCGCGTTAGATTCTACATGGAAAGGAGCTACAGATAATATTATATTAAATATTAATAAATGGGCTCATATTTTTGGCACATGGGATAATAATTTAAAAAAGGCTAGTTTTTATAAAAACGGACTTCTTATTGATTATTTTATTGATACTCGTACTAGAAAAATTCATGATCAAGGTTTTCATTTAGGCTGGTATGATTATGAATGAATATTTTTTAAATGACTTATCGATGAGGTCCATATCTACAATCGTGCCCTTTCTTCCTCAGAAATCCAGACTTTGTATAATGCGACGAAGTAGTTTAAATATAATTAGACGTAATTTACTTTTTAAGTAAAAATATGAATATATTGATTGTTTCTGCTTTGAGTCAGGAATTAAAAATTGTTAAAAATAGTGTTAAAGTACTTAAAATCAAAGATATTAATGTACAATTTTTATGTACTTGAATGTGAAATTATAATACAATTTATACTTTGACTAAATATTTAGAAAAAAATAGTATTGATTTTGTTGTAAATATTTGAGTTTGTTGATACAAAAATAATAAAGATAATTTTGTTCAAATTTGAAGAATATTTAATATTAATACAAAAAAAGAAATTCTAGTACCAATATTTTTTCAATTTTGAAAAATAGTTTCTGTAGCATGTTCAGAATTTCCTGTATTTGATACTAAAATTTTAAAAGAAGAAAATTATATAGATATGGAAAGTTTTTGAGTAGAATTTGTGCTTGATAAATTTAAGATTCCTAGAATAATACTCAAAGTTCCTGTAGATCAAATCTGAGAAGAAACAAGAGATTTTAATAAAGAAAAGGCTTTGGACTTATTACAAAAAAACATTTCATATAAAGATTTAATTTTTAGTATTAAAGAATATTTTCATTTATTAAGTACTTAAACTAAATTTGACAAAAACTAGTTTTGTATATTATTTAAGTTAAAGTTTATATTTAATAGATATTAAATATGTTATTAGATAAAGAAAATTCTCAACTTATTCAAGATCAAAACATAATAATTGATGGTATAAAATGGGTAAATAATATTCAAAAAGAAAATAAGCGTTTGTTTGATTTAGCAATCAAACAGTATAAAAAATTTTATACTAATCATATTGATGAGAATACAATTCAAATAAACTTTAATTTTATATATGAAAAAATGGAAAATAGTGATTTTTCTAAACTATCAAAGGAAGAAATTAATTTTTTAAAAAATCTTTATGAAATTGCTTATAATATATTTAATAGAGCTTTTTATGTCACACAATTAAGTTTAATTCCTTTTAAAACGAGAGTTAAAAAGATTATAAAAAATTAAAATTTAATTTGTAAAAAATTGATGATAATTTATCTAGAAAAAAACGCAAAAAAATATATTGTAACTCAAAAAATCTTAGAGAAATTTAAAGATTTACAAATTATTGAAATTGATAATTATAAAAATATTTTTGATAAAAATACTGGTGATTTTCCTGCTCTAAAATCAATTATTATTGCAAAATTAAGCTGAAATGCTATTTTTAAGGCACCACAAAATTATTGACCAGCAAAAGAATGTTATTTTATTAAAACTAGTTTAAATTGTATTTTTGATTGTAGTTATTGTTATCTTAAATGAGCTTTTAAAAATAATTCTATAGTGATTTTTGTAAATTATTGAGATATAAAAAAACAGATTGAAACTAAAATTAAAGAAATAAGATCTTCTTGATATATGGATCAGATTTGGTTTTATGTAAGCAATTATTCAGATACTCAAGCACTAAATGAACTTACATATTTTAACAAAAATTTTATTAATTTTTTTGAAAAATTTGATAATGTAATTTTTGAATCTCGTA
>CAYRGR010000184.1:0-2150 GCA_964423755.1 uncultured Candidatus Peribacteria bacterium | reverse complement strand
ACCAGTAGTTTTAGAAAATTATTTACCATTTAAAAAATGAAAACATAAATTTTTACTATGACCATCTTACTACTCAGATAAAATCAATAATATTAATTCAGCTGATAAAAATAAAGAAAATAAAGATGTTTTAGCTAAAAATGATATTGAGGACACTAATAATAATTTTAATAAAAGTGCTATTTTTATAGGAGACACAAAAATATGAGAAGTAAAATTTCAAGAAGCTCAAGCTAAATTATGATTAAACCCAAATACAAGAGCTCAAAATTATACAGCCAATATACAACATTATAAATTAAAATGAGATAAAAAAATAGCATCAAATCTTGTATATTTACATAAATCCGAAGATAAAATATTAAATAATTTTAATACAATATTAAAAAATATTCATACCGAAGATGAAGCTAAACAAAAAC
This sequence comes from uncultured Candidatus Peribacteria bacterium, assembly GCA_964423755.1. GTDB lineage: Bacteria > Patescibacteriota > Gracilibacteria > BD1-5 > UBA2023 > CAYRGR01. The sequence continues at coordinate 1,728 of CAYRGR010000184.1, read as the reverse complement.
TAAAAACAGCTCTTACTATTTTAAAAAATACTGAAAAATGAAGATATTTTAATGATTATATGATAACTATGCTAAAATTAAAAACTCAAGAAAAAATATATGCATTATATTATAATCAATGAGAAAATTATTATAAAAAATGAATAACTTGAGATTTCGGAGCTATGCAAATTTTTAAAAAAATAGAAACAGATATATTACCCAACATAAATAAATCTATAAATGAATTAAAAATTAAATTATATTCAGAAAATAAATCTGATCAAAAATTGGCCGCTTAATCATAAATTATTTTATACCTAATAAGAATTAGTTTTCGATTTTTTATTTTTCAAAAAAAACCTTTTAGATTAGACCAGTTTTCTCTACCGCGAGATCTTCTATTAATTTGGAATTATATGGCGATTAATAAATTTTTTTCAGAGCCTCTATAATAAGTCATCCATGGGTAGAGAAAATTCATAAATACTTTCAATAATTTGGAGTCCATTTAAAGTGAGATTTTCTTGATTCAAAGATACTTGTCACCCTATGTAAATCTTCAGTTTTAAAACTGTTTTGATTTAAGGACCTTATTTTATCTATCATTTTCCAAAATTTAATCTTGTTTCTATTTAAAACTTCTCTAAATAACATTTCTTTGAAATAAAACTGCTTCTAACTTATTTTTAAGGCATTTAAGAATCTGAAACTCAAAGTTAAAAATTAAAAATGAGAATTTTTCTTTACTTTTTCAGGTTTTTTCTTTGAATTATAAAATAATCTACAGATGTTTTATTAATTTAAAAATTAATTTTATGTCAGAATTATTTAAAAATAAATATAGAATAGATTCAATAAGATTGAAATGATATGATTATTGATCTAATTGAATATATTTTATTACAATTTGCACCAAAAATCGTGAACATTTTTTTGGAGAAGTTGTTGATTTAGTAATGATTTCATCAGAAATGTGATGAATTATTCAAAAATATTGGTTAGAAATTCCATATCATTTTCCATTTGTATTATTAGATGAATTTGCTGTAATGCCGAATCATATACATGGTATTTTGGTTATTGATAAAAAATATGGTGATTGTAGAGACGCGCCTTGATATAGAGACGCGCCTTGATATAGAGACGCGCCTTGATATAGAGACGCGCCGCGGCGCGTCTCTACGACGAAAAAATCGGTCAGAAAATTTGGACCATTAGAAAAAAATTCAATATCATCTGTTTTGAATCATTTTAAATGAAATGTTACTAAATGATGTCATAAAATAACCTCATATTTTTCATGGCAATCACGGTTCTATGATAATATTATTCGTAATGAAATTGAATTAACCAGAATTAGACAATATATTATTGATAATCCAAAAATTTGGGGAAATGATAGGAATAATAAAAAGATCTGTGGATTTAAAAAATAAGAATTGTACAAACATTATATTAAAATGTGTGCGTTATACAACATATCAGCATGATTTATATAGGCAATATTTATTTTTAATCTATAATTTCATCTTTAAATTTTTAAAAAATAATGAAAATGTACGAGAAATTGAGATAGATTAATATTAAATAAGATTGAATGTTTAATTTTTAATAATTTAATGAATATTGATTTCATCCACTATTTCAAAATTCAGTTATTCAAAATTGATTCAAAATTCTGAATTCTGAATTCAAAATTTTTTCTTTCCACATTTTTACAATCAAAAGTAGTTAGTAACCATTCAC
>CAYRGR010000183.1:0-2155 GCA_964423755.1 uncultured Candidatus Peribacteria bacterium | reverse complement strand
AAATTTATATTTATATGTCATGAGATTCAAAAAAACAAATTACAGAAATTACAAAAATGTATTCTACTGATTCAAAGTTAGAAGTGTTATTATGAGAAGCTAAAATAATTTTAGAAAATGATAAGTCTAATATTTATTTAGATAAATTAGGAGAATTAAATTATAAATGACAAATATGAGAAAAAAATGTATTTACACTTATAAATTCTCAATTATGGGCAGAAATACTTAGTAATAATATACAATTTAATCTAAGAAATTTTAATGTTTTACCAGAAAATAATTCAGTTATTGCATTTTCTCAAAATCTTATGGCAAGTAATATTTATATTTTAAAATGATGAGCCACTCTTAGTTTTATTTTTGATTGAAAAGAAATTGTTTGAAATATTTGAGTTGGTCAAAAATTGACTATTTTAAATAGCGATCTTAAAAATAAAGATTTTAAATTAACAGATAAGATAGAACCTATAGATGAATTATTTAAGACAGAAACTTGGTTTATTAAACATAATTGATGAGAATATTTAAAATCTACAACACAAGTTGACTCATTTTTATCTTGAGAATCAGGTTCTTGAACTAATATAATTACAAATCAAAAGCCTATTATTTTTGTAAGCCCAGAAGATGAATCTCAAGTATCATCTAATACAGTCAATATAGAATGAAAAATAAATAATATTAATGTTAATAAAATTACATTTAATGATGAAGAAATTTCTTTTAATAAAGAAACGTGAATTTTTGTTGCAAAATGATTTAAAACAGAAGAACTTATTAATAATATTATTTACAAAACTTATGATAAAAGTAATAATTTAATTAATAAATGAGTATATGTTTTGTATAAAAGTCAAAAAAATATTAACACATCTAATAATAAGCCAACCGTAATTACTTATCCTATTTCAGATAAAGATTTTAAAATTATTTCTCCTCAAACCAATCCTTTTAAAACTACAGATAATGTCGTTAAAGTTGTTTGACAAGTGAATTCTTGAGTTGTTAAATTTATAAAAATTAATTGATTTAGATTGACTAAATTTGTACCATATTCTACTTATTGGTATTATTTTGCTAATAAAGATTATGACACTATGAATGATGGTATTAATCTTTATAATATTAAATATTATGACAAAAATGATGAGCTTCTATTTGAACATTTGTTTACTATAGTAAAAGAATCTGAAGAAATAAAAACAGATTCCGAACAACCTATTTCTAATACATGAAATACTATTTGAGATTCAAGTAATAATAGTTAATATTTAATTATGATGAATAATAAATGAAATTCTATTATTGAAGTAATTGTGGTTATTATAATTCTTACAATCTGAATTATCTGAGCTTATAATATATTAAATACATGACAAAAGCTCAATATTTCTACAGAAAATAGAATTAAGGCCATAAATATAGCTAGAGAATGAATAGAAGCAGTTACAAATATTCGTGATACTAATTGGTTAAAATTTAGTAGTGATTACATAAATTGCTGGAATACATTAAATTATGATTTAAGTTGTATTTGAAATACTTCTTTTACAAATTACATGTCTTGATCATATAAGCTCAGTAGTGATTGATTTAAATTTACTTTATCTTGAACTACATATACATCACCTATTTCTTTTGGTGATTATAAAGATATTCATCCGGTATATTTTGATGCAAATGGTTTAGTGACTCAATCCTGAAGTTATTCACAAATGTGTAATTCTAATACAAACAAAAATTGTATATCTATTTTTAGTAGGGAAGTGCGAGTAAGATTAAATTCAAATAAAGATAAAATGACAGTGAATAGTATAGTTAAATGGGTTGATAATTCAAGGTCTGATCCTTATGAGATAAATTTAGAAACTATTTTAACAAATTGGAAAACTAAATTTTAATATACCTAATAAGAATTGGTTTTTAGTTTTTTTTATTTTTAGAAACTTATATTAGACTACATCTTACTATTGTAAGACTGTTAAATATTTTTTTAAAGTATGTTATTTTCTTATCCAAGAAGTAGGAAATAAATTTTTAATTTTTCAGTTTTCTTTATTTAAAATTCCTAATCCGATATTAAAATTATTATATTGTATTTGAATATATTTTTCTTTAATATTTCATCAAATTTCAAATCATTTAAAATAAT
>CAYRGR010000182.1:0-2189 GCA_964423755.1 uncultured Candidatus Peribacteria bacterium | reverse complement strand
GTTTATAAAATGCGAGATTTAATAAAAGATTTACAAGAACATAAAAATTTTGATGAGTTATAAAAAATACATTCTTTTGAAAAATTAGAGACAATGATTAGACTTTTGAAATATTATGAAAATTATCAATTTTATAAATGTAATTAATAAGATTTTAGTATAGAAAAAATAGATTTTCTAAACTTTACAGTAAAAGATAATATTCCAGTTTATGATTTGTTAATAAAAGATTAAAACGATTAATTTTAGTGTATTTAGATAAAAAACACTATAGGAAAAATAAATGTTAATAAAATTTAAAGTTTATACTACACTTCAGAAAAAATAAATGCTTAACCTATTATTATAGAAAAAGATTAGTATAAATTTTATGAAGAATAATTTTAATAAATAGATTTTTCTAAATTTAGTTTAGAAAAAAAAGAAATTAAATTAAAAGATTTTTAGATAAAATATTATGAACAGCTTTGTGAACTAATTTAGAAAAACAAAAATTGTTGTTTATCTTTACCACCACGATTTGGAAAAACATATCTGATTGGAAAATATATTTAAGAACACCCAGAAATAAAATGTTGTGTTTTAACTTCTTATCCTTCCGAGTGTTTTCCAGTCTATGAAAAAATTTAGTCAGAATATAATTTTAATTTTAAATATTAAAGTAAATAATATTTTAGAGAAGAAGATTTTGAAAATAAAGTAAAAGAATTTTAGTCTTTTGACTTATTCTTTTTAGATGAATTTCACTATGGTGGAAACACAGAGTTGACATAAAAAGTTTTACAAAAAATAGATAAAAAATTATGTTATGTTTCAGGAACCCCATTTAAATTAATTCAATTATAAAAACTACCTTTTATTTCTATTTCAAAAGAAGATTTTGAAAAAATAGATTATCCAAAAGTAGAAATTAACTTAATTGAAGTAAAAGATTTATTTAATTTATAAAAATAAAAATCTGTTATTTAAAAATTAGTAAAAGAAACTGACCTTAACACATTTATTTATTTAGAATCAGACGGAAAATGTGAAGAGTAAATAAAAACTATTTCTATTGGACTAAATAAAAATGTGAAAATATTTTGTGAAAAAAACAAGGTCGGAGGAACATTTAAAGAGTTAAGATAAATTTATGTATTTAATAATAACTAAAATGAATTATTAATTTAATAATCATTTAGACTTTTTAACTCCAGTGAAGAAACAAAGTTTTTAAATATAACATCTTTAGAATAAATTATTTAAATAATTTAATATTTTTAGAAATTATTTTCTATTGACGCCCCAATTTATGAAATAGAATAAATATTGCCACAATGTATAAAATTAAATGTTGATAAATAAGTTATTAAAAACTATATTTTAGAATAAGATGTCTAATTAACATGTGCTAATAAAAATAACATTTAATATATAGAAAATAAATTAACAGATCTTTTTAAATAAATTTAAGGAGCACGTGAAGAAAAAGAGCACGAATAAAAAGATCCAAAAGAAAAAACTGAAGAGGAAAATCATATTTAAAATTTACTAGATGATATAAAATAGATAAAAGAAAAATATCCTTTAAATTAGATTATGAATAGAATAGTTACTTATATAGTTATTTTATGTTATTTAAAAGAAAAAGTTTATAACGAAAATTAATAAGACTATATTTTAAAAGAACTATATCTTTTATTAACAGAAGAAGAAAAACAACATTTAATAGATATTTTAAATGGAATGTTTGAAAAAAGACTTTTTGAAGAAGGAGCTGAATATAAAATAAATTATATATGCAAGCTTTTTGATATTGAGAATAAAGAATCTAAAATTTATAACTATTATTAAAAATTTATTTAAATAATTTAGTCATAAAATAAAATTACTTTATATGACAAGTTTTTAAAAAATATTTGTGATACGACCCAATATGAAAAAAAGACGAACGCAGAAATATTAACTCCAATATGGTTGTGTAAAGAGATGATAGAAAAAGGAAGTGAATATATAGATTTTTTAAAATTGACGAAAAAAGAACAAGCTTAGAAGAACTAATATTACCCAAAAGTTATTGAACCATGTTGTGGAAAGGGAGCGTTTTTATGTTGTCTTTATGAACACTTTATTTCTTTAAAATATAATTAAAAAGAAATTTTAGAAAAGATTTTATATTTTAATGATATTAACAAATTCAATTTATAAAT
>CAYRGR010000181.1:0-2229 GCA_964423755.1 uncultured Candidatus Peribacteria bacterium | reverse complement strand
AGGATGATAAAATATTGTTTGTTTCATATTGATATATGATTAGAAAGTAAAATTAAAAGATAATTGATTAAGGATTTTTCATTATTTTTGTCATCCTTGCGAAGCGAGGATCCTTTTTAACTGAAATTAATTGCTTCTAAAAGAGATTCTCCTTCGGAGAATGAAACATTAGGATGAGTGAATTCTTTTTTAGAAATTAAAACAATTCTTTTAATTTATTTTAATTTACTTTGATTAGCTATTAGCTATATTATATATGAATTTTTTGAGATATCAAAAAAAAAAAAACAGATACTCTTGTTTTTAGCATAAAATTGCTATAAAACAAAATCTAGGAAATTATCCTTATTTATGAGTTCAAAACTACTGTCAGGATAGGCTTCTTCAAAAGATTTTGGAAATTTGATTTTTATATTTAATATTTCTATATCTTTTGCATCAAAAAATCAATAATATTGACATTTTTTATTCATTCATAAGTCTGACCAAATGTCTCATCCATACTTATTACATATTTTGGATATGAATCATTTATTGATAATAAATTATTAAATTCCCTCTTCACGACTTCATCTGAAGTAAATAGATAACAAACTTGTAAATATATTTTTTCTAAGTTTTTTATAGCTATAAAATCTATTTCTTTTTCTCATAAAACTCAAACGAAAACTTCGTATCAATTTTTTTTCAAGTGATTATAGACAAGGTTTTCAAGAACTTTACTCACATCTTGAGAAAATATAAATCAATAAGAATTTCTTATTCAAATATCTGTAAAATAATATTTATCAATTTGTTTGAGTACTTCTTTTCACTTGATATTATATCTTTTTACGTCATTTATGATATATGGGATCTGCAAATATTTAATGTAATTACTCACTGTAGAAAGAGAAATGGTTTTATATCAAATCTCTATAAGATAATTATAAATATTCCTTATTGATAAAAGATTACCAAGATTATCATAAATAAAAAAAAGTATTTTTTCTAGTAATTTGACATCTTTTATATTAAATCTAGCTACTATATCCTTAAATATTATTGAATTTAAAGTAGTTTTGATATAATTTGATTTTAGATCTTTATTATCTACACATAAAATTTCTGGTAATCATCAATAAGTAACATACTCATTAAATAATTCCTTTGAACTTTTCTCTTCTTTATAATCCAAAAACTCTGTATAATCAAATGGATAAATATCTAGTCAAATATATCTTCAAGTAAGAAATGTAGCCAGCTCAGAAGAAAGTAGTGACGAATTTGAACCAGAAATAATTATTTTGTATTTTTTTTCACTAAATCTAGCTCTAATAAATTTTTCCCAATTTTTGATATCTTGAATTTCATCTATTACAATATATTCAATATTTTTATTTTGTTTTATATAAATTTCAAAAATCTCTATAAGATCTTTGACTTCATTAATTTCACTTCTTTCGTCCAATTCTTTATTAATATAAAAAATTCTATCTTGAGTAATCCCTAATTTTTTAAGATATCACAAAATAACATAAGATTTACCTACTCTCCTTTGTCATTGTACTACAAGTATAATATCTAGCTCTAAATATTCTCTTATTTTATCAATATAATAATCTCTATAAAATATCTCTCTACCCAAAAATTCTAAACTTTTTTTAACTAAGTCCATCGTACAAATATTAAAAAATATAATTTATGTACAGTATATCAAACAAAATTATAAAATCAAAATATTTTTAAAAAATTCTAGTTCTTTAGGCAACGAACAGATAGACCAAGTGCTCGGACATTAGGGGCTAATGGACGAATTTTTAGATTATCGATAGTAAAATTATAACCATTCGTTTCATTAAATGAAGATGACCAATAGAGTCCATATATATTCTCATGATAAAAATTACTGTTATGATAACGACAACCGGAAAGTATTAACTTTAGAATTATAGCTATACTTAAATCATTTTGAAAAACTCAATTATTTAATAAGCTTGTATTTATATTTGATATAGACAACCACCATTCATATCATGTAGGCACATGATATCAATTAGCACAAGGTCATTTCATTTTAATTTGTTGTTCGGTAGTTTGAGTATAGTATGTTCATCAAGTAAAAGTAGTACCAGATCATCACCATAAATCATGATTTTGTTGATTTAGCCAATCATAATAAGTTCAAGAATTTGAATTTATAATAAAATTTGTATGTCATACAGTATTTGCCAGAGTTCATGCTGGAGC
>CAYRGR010000180.1:0-2277 GCA_964423755.1 uncultured Candidatus Peribacteria bacterium | reverse complement strand
CTGTTGAGATAAGGCAATGCCTTATCTGTACGAGGATGATAAAATATTGTTTGTTGCATATTGATATATGATTAGAAAGTAAAATTAAATTTTAAAAATAGAGCTTGTATTAGGATTAAATTTATTAATTTTTAAACAATTCACTCAAAATCTATAATATTTATATGTTTGATTCAATTTTTTTCACCAAAATCTATATCATCGAAACTTATTACATATTTTGGCCAGTTGTCTTTTATAAATCCAAAAGGTTCGTATTCTCTTTTTAAAGTATTTTCATTTAATAAACTTGAGCAAACTTGTATATAAATAGTTTTACCATTCTTTTCGGCAATAAAATCTATTTCTTTATGGTTTTTTAATCTTCAAATCTTAATATTGTAGGAATATTTTTTTAAAACAATAAAAACATAGTTTTCTAAAATTCATGATATACCATTAGCAAAATTAAGTCAAACTAAAGAATTTCTAATTCAAAGATCAGAAACATAATATTTATTGTAAATTTCAAAAAACTTTTTTGTTTTTGGATCTACAGATTTTACTTTATTTAAAATAAAAGTTTGTTCTCAATAATATAAATAATTTAGTACGCTATCCACAGATATTCTTATTTGTTGATTTTTAAGATACGAAGCAATATTTTTTGCTGAAAAAGTATTTCAAATATTACCAAGAATATATTTATAAAGATTTTCAAAAAATTCTAAATTTTTTATATTAAAATGAGATACAATATCTTTTAAAACTATTGTGTTATATATAGATTTAAGGTAATTAAAGATAGTTTCATCGCTGTATTCCATCTTGAAAATACCAGGAAGTCATCAATATTTTAGATATTCTAGAAAATTTTGTTTATCTCTTGAAGAATTTTTAAATTTACAAAATTCATCGAAAGTTAAAGGACTTATAAAAAATTCTATATATCTTCCGGCAATATATGTAGAAAGTTCACTTGATAAAAGGAAAGAATTACTTCAAGTTATAAATATCTCTATTTCGTTTTTATATTGAGCCAAAATACCATTAATAAATTTTTCCCATCCTTTTATTTGTTGTATTTCATCAATACCAATAAATATTTTGTCATTTTTTTTATTTTTTGAAAATTCTTTGAAAACTTTTTTTAAATCTTCATAAGTTTTGATATTATCAAATTTTGGAAGCTCTTTATTTATATAAAAAATATTCTCTTTCTTAAAAGATTTATTTTTCACTAGAAATTGAATAATATTTTTAAGAATATAGCTTTTACCAACTCTTCTTTGTCCTATAATTACCTTGATAACAGGGGATCAAATATATCTTTTTAGCTTTTCTAAATAAAAATCTCTCTCAATTATATTTTCATTTAATATTTCGTCTATCATAGAATAATTTGATTAAAAATATAAATGTTTCGTGTACGAAAGAAATACTATACATTTTTTACAAAAAAGCAAATTATTTTAAAATCTATATAGAAAAAAGTTAAATACTACTTAGTTGCATTATATAAAGTCTGGATTTCTGAGTCTGAGAGTGCACGGTTGTAGATACGGACTTCGTCGATATAGCCATTGAATTTATGCCCTGTACCTCCTCGTCAGCCTATTTGACGTATTTCCCATGCAGATGAAGTCATAGTAATTGTTCATTTGGATATTTCATTTACAAATAATTCAATATTATTTGTGTTAGTTCATTTATTTATAAAAGTCAACATATACCAATTATTTATTAACATACCATGTGTCCATAATTTATTTGATCCAACTCCTGAATTATTTAAATCTTCAATACTAATTTGTGTTGAACCATAAAACTGTATTCTTTGATAATTTCCTGTTGATAATTCATTTCCAAATATTCCAGGATAAGTAAGATTAAGATTACTAAAAACTGCAGGCCTAAGCCAAACTGATAATGACCAAGGAATATCTTCTGCTATTACTATTGTATTATCAGTAATAGTAATTTCATTATTAACTCAATCAAAACTAGTAGCTTTTCAATTTCTTCAATTTCAATCTACTCATCAGATAATTACTCATCAGCTAGCTGTTCAATTATTTCAATATCAACTCAAATCAGCTAATTTTCAGTCTGTGGTAGTGGTTTCCATGTCCCAATATCAAACTAGAGATCAATTAATGATATCATTTAATAATAAATTTTTAAGTGTATTATTTGAATTTTGTAATGTATTTATAGCTTCAATTCTTTTTAAATTAGATCAAGTTCAAGTTATTTTTCAGTTTTCATTATTGTTGAAATAAGCAATATAACTTCAAG
>CAYRGR010000179.1:0-2291 GCA_964423755.1 uncultured Candidatus Peribacteria bacterium | reverse complement strand
TAGAGAATCCTTTATATAAAAAAAGAGTATATCATATATGCTCTTTTTTTGCTTTAAAGTAAAAAAAGTGGTATAATGTGAGGGTATGGAAAAATTTACTTTAAAAATAGAAGGGAATTTATAAAGGCTGCTTGAGTTACGTTTTGAGCGCTTTATTTGGGTGACTTTTTGGATAAGAAGGTCGGGGATTTTATTGATAGTAAAGATGAAGAATTGAATAATTGAAAAGATATGAATAATCCGGATTATTTAAAAGAAAAATTTTGACCGTTAAAGTATTCTAATAGTGCTAATTTATTTTGAGAAAAATCTAATTTTTGAATTTTTGTAGATATAATCAAGACTATCGATGATAGTATTAATATAAAAAAATGATTGAGTATAGATTTTACAAAAAACACTCTTACAATTCCACCAAATATTAGATACAAAGATATGCCAAAACTGATAAAAATTATAGAAGAAAAAGCAGATTTTGAAGGATTAAAAAAAGAAATTGTTAATATAAAAAATAAATATTTAACTTATGCCAAAGTTTTTATTTTAAAATGAGAAAACTCATCTTTAAAAGAATCTTATTACAATAGTGCTTTTAAATATTTTACAATTTATTCTTTTTATAATAAAAAATATGAAATTTCTGAAATAAAAAAAGATTTCGAAGATTTCATACAAACTCCTATACAAATAAATCCTGAGATAGAAAACATAGCAGAATTAATTCTTCAAAAAAATTTTAAAATTGATTTAGCGGATAATAAAAATAATTTTAAATTAAAAGAAAAAGATAAAAAAGAAATTTTAAAAATAGCAGAAAATGACGCCAAAAAAGCTTTTGAAATATTAATTTTAAAAATCGAAAAATATTTTAATAAAAATCCTGAGCTAAAAAATAAACAATCTGTATTAAATATATTAAAAACAACATATAAAACAGAGGAAATTTTGATAAAAGATGATATAAGTGAAAATTGATCTTTAATAATTTCTTCTGTTATTGCCAAAGCAGATTCTATTTTAAATTCTGACTGAAAAAAAGACAATAATTTAAAAGATATCCAAGTAGAAATAGACATGGATGTTCAAACAGAAATAAAAAGAGATTTTGAATTAGTTTTGTATAATTTGATGACTAGAGATTTATCAGTATATGATAAAAAAATAGATGAAATAATAGATAAAAATTTATCTAAAATAAATAAAAAGAAACTAAAAGGAAGATTATTTTACTCTTATCTTAAAAGTGAATTTAAAGAAAATGAAATAGAAAAAATGATGAAATGAGTAAAAGCAAAAAATTTTAACGCATATATTAATCAATTACCAAGTATTCACAAGAAAAAAATTATTAAAATGATAGAAGATGTAGATAAAATAATAGAAAATCCTTTATTTGACGAAATAATTCTTAAAATAAAAAATAAAGAATATTACAAAGCTAATCAAATTTTAGATAGTTTTGATATAAATGATAAGTCTTTAATTATTTTATATATATTTACTTTAATTTGAGATTGATTTCATAATTTATTTCATAAAGATTCTAATGATTGGGATAAATATAATAAAAAAGGTTTTGAAATAAAAAGACTTAAAAAAGAAAACGAGAAATTAAATTGTTTAACCATGTCTGTACTTATAAATAAAACAATAGAAAAAATATTTGATGTTGAATGAAAATGACTTATATTATGGAAGCATGAATGAATATTTAATCCTCATGCTAATAATGCTATCAAAATTTGAAAAAAATATATTATAATAGATGCTACTTTTGATAAATATTACATAAAAAATGAGTGAGATTTTGATGATTTAAATTCTTATGATATTGATAAATTTGGTAATTCTTATATGACAACTAGTTATTATAATATCAGAGCATATTCTTATGATAAATATAATGAAAGTGAATTTTATAAATTATTTGTAGATTATTTTAGTAAAAGAGATTTTGAATATCTAAATGAGTTAATAAATCAAAATAGTACAAATCCATATTGAATAGCTGCTAATCAAAAATATATTGATATTTAAAAAAGATTCACTATATTTAATAAAATTTAGTTTGTATCATATATATATTAATTTTTTTTACTTTTTTAAGCAAAATAAAAGAAACAAAAAAACATTTTACTTTTAAGTATTTTTGTATATATTCTAAATTAGCAAATAGTTAATAGCTATAGCTTTTTATAATTATTAAATTTATAAAAACATGACTAATAAATATGACTCATCTAATATTCAAATTTTAGAATGATTAGAACCAGTACGTAAAAGACCATGAA
>CAYRGR010000178.1:0-2338 GCA_964423755.1 uncultured Candidatus Peribacteria bacterium | reverse complement strand
AGATATTTTATAGTTATATATAAAAATGAATTAAACGAAAATGGGAATAATGTAATCCAAAAATAATTAAAAATAATTAAAAATAATTCCAAAAAATCCATTTTTGGAATTTTTTTATTTATATATAGTATATGAAAGCAAAAGAAGTAAAAGAATTATTAAAAATAACACAACCGACATTAAGTAGATATGTAAAAATTGGATTAATAAAAGTTAATGCAATTAATCCTTATTCGTATATTTATAATGATGATGATGTATATAAATTGATTGGAAGAAAAAATGAAAAAACTGAAAGAATAAATGTTAGTTATGCTAGAGTATCAAATAAACCTAGAAAAAATGATTTAAAAGAACAATCTAATAGAATTTATAATTATTCTATTATGAATGGTATTTCAATTAATAAGCAATTTGAAGATATTAAATCAGGAATGTCTTTTGATAGAAATGATTTCAAAGAAATGTTAAAATTAATAATAGATAGAAAAATAAATACTATTGTTATAGAAAATAAAGATAGATTATGTCGATTTGGATTTGAACTGCTTGTTGAATTATTCAAATTTTATGACACAAATATAGTTGTTATAGCAGAAGAAATACAAAATAAAACTTATGAACAAGAATTAACAGATGATTTAATTTCAATTATTCATTATTTTTCAATGAAATCTTATTCAAATAGAAGAAAATTGAATAAAATAAAAAAAGAATTATTATCAAATAATGATAACAATTAAATTTGATATTACAACAGACAATGATAATTATATATTAAACAAACAAAGGAATTATTCATATGCTTTCAGAAAAATATATAAACATTCGGATAAAATATCTGATCCTAAGTATCTTGATTATATAAAAACAAAATTTAAGTTATCTGTTTATGAATTAAATTGTTTAAAAATTGATTTGAACATGAAATTAAATCAAATCCAAACAAATAAAGAAAACTTAGAAAAAGAAATTTTTGAAAATACTAAAGAAATAGAAAGATTAACGAACATAAAAAATAAAACTATCAAAGAAATCAAAGTCCAGTTTAAATTAAATAAAAAAATTGAACAACAGAATAAAAATTTATCAAAGGATATAACATTTGGTTCAAGATCATTATTAAAACAAATTTCGTATTTAAATAATAATAAAGAATTAAATAATCTTAAAATCATAGAAAAAACCAATCTTTATCGTTCAAAAAGAATCTTACCTATAAATTATGTTGGATCATTAAATGATAAAAATTCAAATAGATATTTTGAATTTGATTTTATAAACAATTCAATCATTTATAAACCAGAATCTAAAATCAAAATAAACATTAATTATAATGTATCAAAAAAATATAAAAATCAATTACTTAAATTACAAGAAATCAAGGATTTAAATGTTCTACCAATTTCAGTTAAATTAACATTTAAATCTTTAATGATTTCTTTTGATGAAGAAATTTTAAATGATTATGGGTTTAATGAAAAAGAATATAAGATGGATGTTAAAACAGTGGAAAGCAAGGAATTAAAGAAACAAATTTATATTAAACATAAAACCGAACAAAATGATAGAAAATTAATTGGTAAAATATCAAACAGGTATTGTGGGATTGATTTAAATCCTGATTACATTGGTGTTACAATTATGGATGAAAATAAAATCTTTGATAGATTTACCTATAATTTAAGTGATTTATTAAAAAAATCAAATAAATCATCTGATGATAAGAATTCAATCTATTTAAATAATAAAAGAAAATATGAAATTGGCGTTATTTATAGTAAATTATTTGATTTACTTAAACATTATAGAATAGCTTATTTTGTAATGGAAGATTTAAATTTTAAATCAAAATTGGAATCAAAAGAAGCAAACAGAAAAACAAAAAATGTTTGGAATCTTAATTTTCAGACAAATTTAATAAATAAACATTGCAACATTAATGGTATTCAATTGATTGAAGTAAATCCTTGCTATTCAAGTTTTATTGGAAATGTATTGTTTGATGATTTCGATCCAGCAAATGCTTCCACTGAAATTTGTAGGCGTGGAATCATTAAATATAAAAAAGGAAATAATTTTTACCCAGAATTAACAAGTACAATTCTTGACACAGTGGTTGATAAATTCAATGAATTTGTTCCTGATGTTCAAGGCGTTAAAGATTGTAAATCCTGGATAGAACTATATAAATTATTCAAACAGACGGAAATTAGATACCGTCAACAATTAAATTCAAATTTTAATTGCTTTAGCCAACTTAATAAAAAATGTAAATGGAATAAGATAGTTCATTCAAATCTTGTTTTTAATTATTTTTAATTATTTTGGTATCTAA
>CAYRGR010000177.1:0-2348 GCA_964423755.1 uncultured Candidatus Peribacteria bacterium | reverse complement strand
TATATTAGAGTTGATTTTATTTCTCCAGAATGAAGAAAAGTTATTAATAATATTAAAGATATTGATAATGAAATTGATATCAAAAAACATTGATTAATTTTAATTAGTCAGACATTACAAAAAGTTTCTGTAATATTACCAAACATGGTAAATATAATTTCTACACCAAAAGATTTATTTACATTAGTATGTAAAAAAGCTTCTTTAAATGAAAATGATCTGAAAGAAGAGGATTATATTCTTTATAAAATTGAAACTATTGTATTTAGTGATTTTTAAAAAATTATTAAAGTTTTAATACATTTTTGTCTTTAGAAACAATAAATTAAATTTATTTTAAGGCTATTAGTTATAAACTATTAGCTATTAGCTAATTATCATGAAAATATTTGATTTAAATATTTTTTGAATTCATATTGCTCCAAGTTATTATTGATTAGCCTATGTAATAGGCTTTATTTTATGATATATTATAATTTATAGAAGAAAAATTTTTACGGAAAAAGAACTTGATATACTTTGAATTTTTATTTTCTTTTGAGTTTTTTTATGATGAAGAATCTGATATATTTTATTTTATAATTTAGATTATTACATTTCTAATCCTATAGATATAATAAAAACATGGCAATGATGAATGAGTTTTCATTGATGAATTATATGAGTTGTTATAGCTATGATTTTATTTGCTATAAAATATAAAAAAAATTTTTACGATTTAGCAGATAATATTACTAGTGTATTGCCTATCTGACTTTTTTTATGAAGAATTGGAAATTATTTAAATAAAGAATTATTATGAAAAACTTATACATGATTTTTAGCTGTTGAAAAAAATTGACAATTTTATTTCCCTTCACCACTATTAGAATCTATTTGTGAATGATTAGTATTATATTTTATATTATTTTATATTTTTAAAAAAAGAAAATATTATTGACAAGTTTCAGCATGATTTTTATTATTTTATTGAATTTTTAGATTTATGATAGAATTTATTCGTATGCCAGATCCTCAAATTTGATATATTTTTTGATTATTTACAATGTGACAAATATTGACATTACCAATGATATTTTTTTGATTTTACTACTTAATGTTTTTTAAAAAATATCCAAAAAATTTTACTGCTTAATTTAAAAAAATGTATAATAATTACACCGATTTTAATAAAATAACTGTTTCAAATTTTTTGATTTTAATTTGTATTTTTGTTACACTTATTTCTTTTTTTATGCCAAAAATACTTATTTTTTGAATGAATGATTTTTTTATTTTAAATAAAAATTATGTATGATTTATTGTCCAATTTATATTATATCAATTTTTACATTGATGAATATTTCACTTATTAAGCAATTCTATATTTATTTATATATTTTGAAATCAAATAGAATTTTTAATTTGAAAAAAAAGTTATATCTTATTTTTTATTTTAAACACAATATTTACATGACTTTTTTTATTATTTTTATCTGATTGAAATACAATTTGAATTAGCGGTTTTGCAATGGCTATTTTGGCATATATTTTTTTAGAATTAAAAAAAAGAAACAATCCAGAATATAAAAGTGCATGAATATTTTTATTAATAAATATTTCTATTTGATTTAGTTCTGATATTAGTCTAATTTGACACTTATTTTGAGCTATATTTTGAATAATTTATTATATTATTTCAAGTAAAAATTTTAAAATCAAAATTTATAACTTTTTTAAATAATTACAGTATTTATTAATTTCACAAACATCACATTTAGGATTTTTTGCTTTACAAATATATCTTCAAAATAATATTAAACTATTATGTATGTTTATTCTTTGTTTTTGAGTAAAAATTTTCTCTATTTTTTTATCTGTATCTTCTGGTTTTTTGGTTTTTATGATACCAATCCTGTTACAAATTCTATGAATATGTGTGTCTACTCAAATATAAGGTAAATTATAAAGATTTGAAAGAATTACTTTTGCCGACTTAATTCAAATTCAAGGAAAAGTCATTAAAACCTGTAAATTATTTGGAATTTTTGAATCAAATTCATGCGCTAATTTTTCTCAACATAATTTAATAAATCTTGATTTATTTTTATAAAAATTAATACTTTTTAAGTTTTTTTCAATTTCTAAAAGACTTAATTTTATAATATCTTCTGGATTTTTTACAATTTTAAAAAAATTATTAGTAACTTTATTTACTTGTCTATCTGTAGTCTGAGCAGACAAAATCACTGCTATAATAAATTGAAAAGGAGTTTTGTAATTTAACTCTGTTTTTGCATTAGGATATATATTAACAATTTTATCTAAAATTAAACTAATTTCAGATTTTGTTTTTAACATTTATTTAT
>CAYRGR010000176.1:0-2352 GCA_964423755.1 uncultured Candidatus Peribacteria bacterium | reverse complement strand
TAATAAGGAAATAAAATTATATTAATAATTTTTCAATACTTATTATCTAAAATTTGATAAGCAAAATAAATTCAAATTCAATCTGGTAATAAATAATCTGCAAAATTCAAAATTTTACTATAATTTGTATCATTTTTTGCTTCAAGTAAAATTTGTGGATTAGGAGTATAAATTTTTAATTGTTTCTTGTTATTTATAATTTCATTAAAAAAATCTTTATAAACAATTTTTGATAATTCCACTCAAAAAATTTGCATAATTAAAACTTAAATTTAAAAAAATTATTAAATATAAATAATAATATTTATTATTATTCAAAATCTAATCATAGTAAATAAATAAAAATTTCAAATAAAAATTTATTTAATTTATAAATTTTAAGATGCTTATATTTTTACTATAATTAAAAATTAATAATAAATTTTAAAATATCTGTTTATAAATCTTTACAATTTTTTTTAGAAAAAATATTTTTTGTCATACAAACTATCCAATCCCAATGTAAAATAAAATGAATTATTACTAAAACTATCATTAAAATTCCAGACCAAATATGAATAAAATTCCAAAAATCTTTTGTTATTCAAAAAAATTCTTGGAATCTACCTTGTCTTATACCGTTTGGTAAAAAAAAGAAAATAATTAATCCTGTAATAGATGTAATTAAAAAGGAAATAAATGTAAAAAAATCAATTATATAATTTAGTTTTGACTTATTCATATGATTTTTTGTTAATAAATAACTAAATTAAATATTATCCTGCTCAAGTAAACTTATTTTATAGTCTTATAACAAGAATAATTAATCTAATTTAAAAAAACTGAACACTAATTCTTATTAGTAAAATAAAACAGACATAGAGAAAAATATATTATAAAATATACTTTTCCCTATATTATTTTTAACAATACTAATGTATTAACAATTTCCTAATCATCTTCAAGTTTTAGGTCATTGACCATTTGGTCAAGTGCCATCTTTTTTTCTTCATAATCATTTACCCAATCATCTTCAATTTCAAGCTCATCTTCATTGTCAAAGACCAAGACCTTGTCTTGGAGAACTTTTTTCTGCATTAACATTAGAATTATTATCTACTTTTTGTTCACAAGGACCCATTCATCTTCAAGTCCTTGGACCTTGACCATTTGGTCAAGTACCGTCTCTATTTGGCATAATATTAAAAGTTAAGAAATAAAATTGTTTAGTTATTAGTTTTTTTAATTTTAATAGCTTTCGAATTAATTATTGCATCTGCTATTTTACCTATTCAATTGTTTAGAATCCTATTAAAAGTAGCTCATGAAACTCACATTTGTTTGGCTCAGTCGATCATGCTTAATCACTCTATATATGATAATCTAAGAGCTTCAATTTCATCTTCTGCTACTTCCTTAATTTCTAGAAAATTAAGAGGGATTCAATTAGGTTTGAAGAAATTGCTTTGTAATTGGCAATTTATTCTCCTTTTTATACAATTTCTAGGCATATTTTATAAAGTTAATAACTAAACCTATTTCATTATATTGAAATATATTTCAAAATCAAGTTTTTTTTAAAATTGATTTTTAGGAAAAAACCAACTAAATTTGATTATAATAAAAAAATGTTTATTATTTTAATTAAGGATATATATCCTTAATATTTTATAACTTAAATTAATTATATGACAGAATCTAAAATAACTACACCTAAAGTAAATGAATCTTGCATTTGATGTTGAGCATGTGCTGCAATAGCTGATAAATATTTTGAAATAAATGATGAATGATATTCAGTAGTAAAAAAATCAGATACATATAACAAAAAAGATATAGATAATGCTATATCAGCTTGTCCTGTAGATGCTATAAGCTGGGATAAATAATTTATAAATATAATTTTAAAAAATTATATTTTATATACCTAATAAAAATTAGTTTTCGGTTTTAGTTTTTTTAAAAACACTTTAAATTAGACTATTTCTACTAGATAGTGCGAGACCGTTAAACAATTTTTATCAGGCATAATTATAGATATTTATTAACTATTTTTAATTTTTATGAAAATTCCTTTAAATTGGATATCTCTTTATACAGATATTTCACAAATTTTAAATAAACTTTGAGCAGTTGATTTGGCTCATGTTTATTCTATTTCTACCGCTGAAATAGATGATATTATACATTATTGAAAAGAAAATAAAGTTTTAGTTTGAAAAGTTATAGAAGTAAAACCTCACCCAAATTCAGATCATTTAAACATTGCCCAAGTAGAGCTATGAGCATTTTGAAAGACACAAATTGTATGTGGAGCTGCAAATGTAGTTAATGCTATATATGTTCCTGTAGCTACAATTTGATCTAAGCTTT
>CAYRGR010000175.1:0-2354 GCA_964423755.1 uncultured Candidatus Peribacteria bacterium | reverse complement strand
TATTCCTTATGCTCTTGATAAAAATGTAGCTTCTGTAATAGCTAATAGTATTAAAAATAATTAAATTATAAAACTTAATCAAGTTTACTTTATTTTATAACTTAAATTAATTATGTCTAATACACCTTCAGAAAATTGAATAGTAAAACAATCAAATTCACTTAATTCTAAATTTTTAGAAAAAATAGAAGAGGTAAAAACTGTATTGGAAGATTTATTTCCTAAGGAAAATAATCAAAAAGAAGTATCTTCAGAAATAAAAACTGTTCAAAAAAAACATTGAGAACAAGCTTTAACAATTTGCTCTGATTTATGGAAAAAAATTAGAGAAGAAAGCCAAAAATTTAGTAAAGAAATAAATCGATTATTGGAGAAAAAATGAGTTAATATAGAAGAACTAAGTATTAAAAGTAACATAAAGCAAGATGCTCTTAAAATGATACTATCTCAAAATGGACATTCTATAGATCTTTTAGACAGAAATCTTTTAAATATTTTAGCATATTATCTTGATACAAATATTTTAGAAATTTATAAAAATGCTGGGATACAAGATGATTCTATTGATTGAGAATATGAAACAATAATACAATGATTTACTAATAAAGAATATGGTAAACATTTATATAAAGATTTTCTTAAGAAAATGAGACAATTGGAAGTTGGTTCTATAATAAATCGTGAAATTAATGAGAAAGAATTTTGGTATATTCGTGATTTTAATCAATTATTAAAAGAGATTTATTCAGAAGAAATTGAATCAGAATTAAAAAATGCAAACCTTTTAAAAGATTTTGATTATTTAAAACATGAAAAAGATGTTTCATATAATCAAGAAGTTTTAGAACGAAAAATACAAAAAAACAAAGATATTTTATCTAAATTAAATAGTTTAAAAGAAGCCTTATTAAATTGAGATTTCACAGACAGTGAAAAAAAAGAAATAATAAAGTGGTACATGTTAGGCATTGGCAATGTACCTACTACTTTGATAAATTTTCAAAAAGAACAAGACAATTTTGCTTATAATAACTTACGTATTGAGTTAAAATGAAATTAATTTAAAAGTTTGATTTTGTAATGAAAATATTTGAGGATATGATTTATATTTATGAAATGAATGAGTATTTCAAAATATGTTAAATCTTTGTTTTAAATAATTATTTATAATTTAATAAATAAAAATGGTTATATTAAACTCAATTACATCTCAAGAAAATAGAGATAAAAATTTGGGATCAAATTATTATTCAGAATATTTATATTCCTCAGAATTTAAAAACATAGTAATATGAATATTATCTTTAGATGAAATTTTTAATCAAAATAATATTAAAAATGCTTTTACAAATTTTTTTAATTGAAAGCATTTACTTGAAAATGAAAAAAAACTAATAAATAGAGTATTAAATGATAAAAGTATACTTAATTTAATTTATGATTGAATTACACAAGAACATTTTAAAAAACTAAAAGATCATTACTTTAAAAATAAATTTCATAATTTGCCATTTATTCTATGAGCACCTTTAGAAGATAAAAATGCAGAAAAAATAAGACTTAGAAATGCAATATTTAATAATTTAATTTATTTTTGGAAAGAAGAATTAAATTACTCAGTTTTACAAGGTAAAATACAAGATAAAAAAGATAATATAATGGATATTATCTGAATATTTGATGGTAAAGATATAAAAGAAATAGCTGTTGGAAAAAAATATACACTTATATGAATAGGAAAAAATGAGAAACCTAAATGAATATTAGATTATTCTGATTTTAAATGTTTACTATATAATAAAGAAACTTGAAAAATTGAAAGAGACATGGATATTTTTAATATATTAGAAAGAACGGGTTTACCTTTATTATTACAAAATTGAGATATTATTGTAGAGGTAACAGCTTGAACCATGAATCATTATTTACTATCATTAAATAGTTGAAAAAAAATTACCCCTTATTATAATTATTTATCAAATAAGTCTATAATAGACTGAAAAACTATTGTATGGATATCTATAAATAATAATCTTTCTACTAAACCATATAGTTTAGAAGATCAAGAATTTCTTGATTCTGAAAAATATAAAGAACCCCAGAGTCCGAAGGATCCATTAATAGATTTAATATTAAAAAGTATTAATAATCCAAAAGAAATATAATTATAAATACAAAGAAATTATAAAATAAACATAATGTGTTTTATAGATTTTAATTCTATTAAACATAATATACATTTTTTATAAGAAAAAAGAATGTATATTTTTATATTAAAAATAAATTAAATAGCACTTAAAATATGGTATATATTTTACTTTATGCTAAATATTTTTAAGTCCTGTATTTAATAG
>CAYRGR010000174.1:0-2355 GCA_964423755.1 uncultured Candidatus Peribacteria bacterium | reverse complement strand
TAATTCATAAATAACATTTAATTGGCATTTTAGATTTTATTCTAATAAAATTTGATACATGTTTTGCTGAGGGAAGTGGTGACCAAGAAAAATTAAAACATCAACTTATAACTAAATCATTTCTTACAAAAAAATTTTTATAAACATCTGAAAAATTATTTTGTAAGAAATTAGTATTAAATTCTGTTCTTTCCATATTATTATTGTTAAGAAAATAAAATTTTTCTTACTAAAAGTAATTTTTGTTTTTATTTAAAAACGACTGACTAGAAGTTAAAATTAATTTTTCTAAAATAAATTAGTATACATTATTAGTATTATATTATTAATTGTAATAATAATCAAAAATTAAAGAAAAAAACTGAAAAATTAAAGAAAAAACTATATATGCTTAATATAATTTATATTAATAAGAGCATTTTTGTTTTATTTTAGGCAAAAAACGTATTTTGAAAAATTATTAATTATTTAAAAATTCAAACCTTTTTTTATTATGTTCATTTAGTGTTTTTGAAAAATAAATAACTCAATTATTATCATGTAAATAATAATAATATAAAGAATTTTCATAATTTATAATCGAATCAAATGTTTCTTGAGTCATATTTGATATAGGGGTTGGAGGTAATCATAAAGAATGCCTTGTATTATATTTAGATTTAATATAAATTTTTGATCATATAAATTCTGGAGTACATTCTTTGGAAGTTAATTTATACTCATAACAAACAGTAGCATCTGCTCATATAGCAATTTTTTGATTTAATCTTTTTATTAAAATACCTGCAATAATTGATTTATTTTTTGTCATTTTTTCTTCTTTTTCTAAAATTGAGGCCAATATTAATTTTTCATAAAAATCTTTATTTGAACTAAATTTATATTTGGTATAAATTTTTTTATTAAATTCATTAAGTAATATATTTATAATATCATTTATATTTGCATTTTTTGCAATCCTATAAGTATCAGGATAAATAAATCATTCCAAAGTAATTATATCTTGTAAAAATAAGTATTTATTTTTTAAATCAGGATTAATATTTTGAGCATATTTTATAAAATCACCCTTTTTTATAATTTCTTTATTTGATAAATAAGCATCAATATCAAAAATATTCCATCAAGGAAGAATGGTAATTTGAAAATCTTGAAATAGCGGTTTATTTAAAACTTCTTTAAATATAGTATTTAATTCAATATTATCGTTTATTCTATAACTTCATTCTTGCAAATTAAAATTAGAATGATTTAATTTAATCCATAATTTATAAAGATTCAAATTAACATTAAAATTTAATTTTTTTTGTAAAGAATATAAAGTATCTCATTTTTTAATTATAAATTCTTGTTTTTCGATAATTGTTTTTCATATATTTAAATATGAAATAAAAATATATAAAATAATTATTAATAAAGTTAAAGATATTGTTTTTAATATAAATTTCATTTTAAAAAAATTAATTATATTTTTTATTTGACTAAAAAATGTTTTAAATATAATAAGTAAACCTTTTTTGATAATTATATATCGCGGAGTAGAGCAGTGGTAGCTCGCCAGGCTCATAACCTGGAGGTCATTGGTTCAATTCCAATCTCCGCAACCAAAAAGTAAAAAATAAAAAATTTGATTTTTATAATCAAATTTTTTTTATATACCCAAGCAAATTTGGTTTTCTTAAATTTTGATTTTAAAAATCCTTTAAAGTAGACTATCCTCCAGCTGGCGGAGTCGATCAATTTAGTTTAGATATACTTAAGTAAATTTATCTTCCATAATTTTTGATTTTAAAATCATTTAAATCATATATGTTTTATATTTTGTACAAGTTTCGATTAATTTAATTTGGTGTTTCTATATAGAAAATTTTATTAATATTATTACAGCAACAAATCATGAGTTAATTAAAAATTAATTTCTATATAGATATATATCTAATGCAAATTGTTTGACGGTCTTATCATTACGAGACCTAGTTTAAAAGGTTTCTAAAAAGAAAAAAACCGAAAAATAATTATTGTTAAGTATATTTAATCTTAATATAGAAAATATTACTTTTTAATTTTCAAAATATTCTTCATTAAAAACATCATAGTCTCAATCATTTTTCCTATTTTCATCATTATATGCTTGTACTTTATGTCACATATTAGCATCCTCTTCAGCTTTTTCTATTTCTTGAAATTCTAATACATCATCATATATTTCATTTTCTCAATCTTCCAATATTTCTATATTTTCATCATCAATATCTTTAATTGGTTTTTGTAGAGTCATAATTTAATAAATTAAAAAATAATCTCATATAAAAATTATATGAGATTATTAAAAATTACAAATTTATTTTTTTTATT
>CAYRGR010000173.1:0-2362 GCA_964423755.1 uncultured Candidatus Peribacteria bacterium | reverse complement strand
CATGGTATCCTCAAGAGCTTAAAGAAATATTATTTGAAGATTACAAAAATAATTTCCCACAAACTAGATATTTAGGTTTATTTGAATTTTAAATAACTTATTATGCTAAAATATAAAATTTTTTCTAATCCTGAAATTTTAGAAAATAAAAAATTATTAATGGATTTTTTCCAAATTGAATATGGTAAAACTTACTGGAAAGTTTTAAAAAATACTGAATATGTATGTACTTGTTTGGAAAATAAAAAAATTATTTGATGAGCAAGAATAATTACAGATAAAAATAGATTTGCTTTATTTTGCGATTTTTCTGTATTACAAGAGTATAGAAATAAATGAGTTGGTTCTTGAATTATGAAAAAACTTGTGAAATATAAAAAATTAAAAGTTAAAAAAATTATATTAACTACAGATCCAAGATTTATTTGGCTTGTAGATTTTTATTATAAATTTTGATTTAAAAAATATGAGTGAACTTATATGGAACTAAAAAATGATACAATATGATAAAAAAATTAAAAAAATACATAGCAATAATGTTTATATCATATAAAAATTATACAGTTTTTTTGGTAGACATAATTTGAAAAAATATTATATATGTTTTAAGGGTTCTTATAATTTTGACTTTATATAAAGCTATTTATAAATTTTGATGATCTAGTTTTACAAATTATACATTAGCACAAGTTTCCTGGTGACTTATATTTGTACAAGCAATTGTTACAGCAAAGCCTTCAATATCAAATGAAATTTGAGAAGAAGTAAAAACCTGAAGAATTTCAAATTATTTACTTAATCCCATATCATATATTTATTATAAATTTGTTGTAAATATTACTCAATTTTCTTATAATATAATTATTAATTTATCTATTTGATTTATTTTAGGCTTTATATATTTATGATGAATTAATACTTCATTGTATTGAATTTTATGAGGTTTTGTTTTAGTAATTTGAGCAATGTTATTACAATATTTTACAAATTTTTGTATTTGAATCAGTGCTTTTTATATAGAAGACAATGAATGAATAAGAATGATTTATAATTTTTTTGATAGATTATTTTGATGAAATATTTTACCGATCCCCTTTTTTCCATTGTTTATTCAAAATATAATTTATTTATCTCCTTTTGCTTATACTTGATATACTGCTTGATTAATTTTTGCTAAATTTGAGATAAATACATTCATATTTTATTTTTTGGTTCAAATTATATGGATAATAATTTTTATTATCATAGCACACCTAATTTATACACATGCAAAAAAATATTTAGTTATTAATTGATGATAATATGATACGAGATTATTTTATATTTTTAAAACTAAATTTGCTAAAAATTCTTGAATATAAAAAAAGCTTTATTATTCAAGCAATTACAATGCTTATTTCTAACACAAGTTTCTTTTTGATTTGGTATTTTATTATAAGTAAATTTTGAAGTTTTTGAGGTTTTACTTTTAGAGATTATTTAATTTTATTTACCACAGTACTTTTTAATTTTTCGTTTATTCATATATTTTTTTGATGATATAATAGAATATCTCAATGAATTATAAACTGATCTTTAGATAATTATTTATTATTACCAAAAAGTGTATTGCTCAAAATTCTTACTTCATCAATTCCTACAAGTATTTTTTGAGACCTTACAAATGCATTATTACTTCCATTTTTTATATCTTGATTTACAATTAGTTTATTAATAGGAATTATTTATTTTAGTTTTATTTGAAGTTTAGTATTTCTTGGTTTTATAATATTTGTAGAATCCCTAAGTTTTTTTATTGGATCTTCAAAAGAGCTTTCTAGGACTACTTTTGAAATGATTTTATGACCATGAAATTATCCAGAAAAAACTTTTGAAGGTACATTTTTTAAATATTTATTTATAACAATAATACCTGTATTTTATACTTATTATCTTCCTTATAATCTATCAAGAAATTTTGAATTAAAGTGATTTATAATCTTACATCTTTCTGCTTTATTTTTTTTGACTCTTTGAATTTTTACATTTTACAAATGATTAAAAAGATATGAAAGCGGGAACCTTATGAATTTAAATAGTTAATACGATAGTTATTTTTTAAAAAAAATTTACTTCCTAGTTTTTTCTATACTTTTTTTTGATATCTTAAAATATTCATATATAATTGATTAGCTATTAGTTAATTAAAATAAATTAAGAGAATTGTTTTAATTTTTGAAAGAGAATTCATTCATTCCAAACCCATCCCCAACACTTCCCTTTTTAAAGGGAATGGAGCAAAAAACATTCTCTCCCCTTTCCCTATTATTAGGGAAAGGGGCAGGGGGATAGGGTAAAAAAACAAGAAGAAACTAATTAAAAA
>CAYRGR010000172.1:0-2376 GCA_964423755.1 uncultured Candidatus Peribacteria bacterium | reverse complement strand
ATGTAGGATGAGCTGTTGGATTTCATGCTACTGAAACAGATGATATATATGCTGGAGCTGCTCAGTCACTTAATGAACTTGGACCAAATATAGCTAAATCATTTACTCAATCTGTAATATCTCATGCTCATCAAGTATACTGTATTGTAGGTTCAGTTAATCAGCTTACTCAAGTTAAATTTGTTGTTCATGTAGTTTGTAAAGTAATAATATTTGTTGCTATACTAACTGTTGTTGGTGTTCAATCATCATCTAATCAAGTTAAATTTTGATTTACTATAGAAAAATCTCATATTGCAACTGTTCATTCTGTTAATAATTCTGTTGCATATAATTTAATTCTATCTACTGTACCATTATTTCAATTACTTATATATTCTTTTTCATAAATTACTGGCGCAGCTCAGTCTGTTACTAATTGATCTGTAAGATTGGTTGTTGTTGTATTTCAAATTGTATCAATTAATTTTGTTCATTGAGTACCATCATAACTCACACTCATTACATCTGTATTATTATCTCCATCATCTACATTTAATTCTAATCTTACTCTTGTTTCTGTTCCTCATCATCATACTGTTACTGAATCTACTGTTACATCATTATCAGCAGTATTTTTTACTGTATATGTTGGAACATTTGCTCATAAATTTTCTGAATATGTTATATCTATATATTTTACAACTGAATTAGCTGTTGTTCCAAATGTAGGATGAGCTGTTGGATTTCATGCTACTGAAACAGATGATATATATGCTGGTGCTGCTAAGTCACTACTTGCAGTAGGTCAAAAACTTAAAACTGCATTTCATGTAGTATAATTATCAGTCAATGTTCATGCTGTATATGTAACATTTGGAGTGGCAGATGTATCTGGTGAACCACTTTCTGCAAATCATATAACAACTATATTATCATTAGTATCATCTCAATCAATAGCAGGATAACTACCATCAACTACTCATGGTTGAACATAATATTCTCAATTATAACCATCAACATTAAAATTATTTCAAACAACTGTAGCTCACTTTATATTTGAATTAATAGCATCTGTAAAAATTAATTTTACTGCATCTATTTTACCATCAGTATCTCTATCTAATGTTTGAACAGTAGAAATAGTTGGTGCTGTGTTGTCTATGGTTACACTTGAAATACTTCAAATTTGATTTCAACTACTTCTAATTCTCATTTGATAATCTGATCTATCTCCTGAGGCTAATCAACTTGTATTCCATGAACAAAATGTTTCTCATGCATTTGTACTACATGCATTTGTCCAATCTTGTCATCATGCAACGGTTTTATATTCTATATCAAATATACAACTGTCATATGCTCAATTTGTTACATTGAAAGTTATATTTTGATTCTTATTAATTATAGAACTATCTACAGGATTTGTAAAAGTTCATAATATATTTCAAGAATCACATGCTGCACTCGCGCTTCAAATCCCGACTATTAGGAATAGTAGAGATAAGGCCGATAGGGCAATATGTCTTAAATATTTAAATTTATTCATAAAAAAATAAAATTAAAAAATAAAATAAAATTAAAAATAAATTAATAACTTAGTGTGTCAAAAATATTTTTTGACTTTAATTCGTCAAGTTTTTTGATACCTTCAGATGAAAATCTATTTCATTTGAGTCTCAAAAATTTGATTTTTGTATTTTCAATATTAGATAAATAATTTATAGATTCATCTGTTAATAAATTATTTTCTATACTTAAGTATTCTATGTTTTTATTTTGCAGAATTTTTTTAAATCAATTATCTGTAATATTATTATAATTTGTAGTAATATAAGATAATTTATTATTTAACATAATTTTTTCGAATGATTTATCTGTAAGCATATTACCAGAAACATCTATTAATTTAAAAGTATTTTTCTCCAAAAATTCATCCATTCCAGCATCTCAAGTCTTATTGTTAGATAAATCAATTACTTTTAATGTATCATTTTTTATATTAGCCAAATAACTTAATCCTTTTGCTGTTATATTATTTCATCATAAATATAATGTATCTACTCTATATTTTGGATTATTTAATTTTGATGTAATCAATTTTATTTCTTCGTCTACTACTCATTTTTTATCAAAATTTAATGTACTTCAAGACAAAGAATATACATTATCTTTAATTTGAATTAAATTGCTATTATTATCTAAATAAGCTAATAGTAAAAAAGTTGATCCAGCTACTATAAATAATAAAATTAAAATTCAAAATATTGTTTGTTTTTTCATAAGAAAATTAAAAAATAAAATAAAATTAAAAATAAATTAATAACTTAATTAGGGGTGTGTTTATGTGGAATTGTAGGATTTAGAATGTTTTTTTGGTGGAAGCAAAGAATTTTG
>CAYRGR010000171.1:0-2396 GCA_964423755.1 uncultured Candidatus Peribacteria bacterium | reverse complement strand
TATATTTTACAGGACGTATATAATATACATAACTATTATAATTATAATTTTTGTTAATAATATGTACCTTAAGAAAATTGTTTGATGGTCTCGTGGTAGCACTATCTTAATTTAAAAGGTTTCTAAAAATAAAAAAACCGAAAACCATTTTTATTAGGTAAAATTCAATAAATAAGATTTGTTTTTTGTGTTTTTTTAAATAAAATAGCTTTAGTTATGTGATAAATTTTCGATTAATTTTTTAATATTAATCATAATAAATTAATGAAAACAATTTCTAAATGTATAATACCTGCAGCATGATTTTGAACAAGATTTCTTCCTGTGACTAAAGCTCAACCAAAAGAAATGCTTCCAATTGTTGATAAACCAATAATACAATATGTTGTAGAAGAGGCTGTAGATTCTTGAATTAATAATATTATTATAGTTACATGAGCAAGTAAAAGAGCAATAGAAGATCATTTTGATTATAATTATGAGCTTACAACAATGCTTACAAAACAGTGAAAAAATGAGTTAAAAAATGAAATTAAACATATTGCAGATCTAGCTAATTTCATTTATATAAGACAAAAATGACCTTATGGAAATGGTACTCCAATTTTAAATTCAAAACATGTTGTTTGAAATGAGGCATTTGCAGTAATGTGGTGAGATGAATTTATTTATGCATCACCACCAAGATTATCTCAAATGATAGATGTCTACAACAAATATTGATGAATGGTTGTTTCTTGATTCAGGATTAATGATAAAGAAAAATTAAAAAGATATGGTATTGCAGAAATTAAACATATTAAAGATAATGTTTATGAAGTTAAAAATATTGTGGAAAAACCAGATGTAGATAAGGCTCCTTCAAATTTATGAATTTTATGAGCATATATTTTACCTCCAGAAATTTTTAGTGCATTAGAAAATATAGAGCCATGAAAAGATAATGAAATTTGGCTAGTTGATGGTATTAATAAATTAAAAAAGGCATGAATTCCTTTATATGCGTGTGAAATTCAAAATGGTAAATATTATGATTGTTGAAATAAATTAGAGTATTTAAAAACTAATATAGATTTTGCATTAACTAGAAAAGATATTTGACCAGAATTAAAAGATTTTTTAATTAAAAAACTTAATAATAATTAGTTTTTGGTTATATTTACAAGAGTGATAATATATTAAAAAAAGCCAGATAATTTAATCTAGCCTTTTAAAATTATAATTTTTAAATTTTTTACTCTATATTAAAAATATCTTCAATTTCAGAAGTTGCTTCAAGTGATGTTTTTAATTCTGTTAATTTTTCAACAATATATTCTATAGCATTTGTTAATTTAGGTTTTGTATTTTTTAGTTTTTCAAATTTACTTATAACAATATTTATTTGATTAATTTGATCTTCAATTGATTTTCAAGAATTTTGTAATTTTAAAGAAAATTTATTAATTGTTGCATCTAATGATACTTGCATTAATTTTGTAATTTTTGGTTTTTTTATAATTTCTTTTTCTTTAAAATTATCAATTTTATCTTGCACATTAGTGTTAATATTTTTATCTTCTACTGAAGGATTATTATAAGTTGTATTATAATCTGATGTATAATTTATTTCTTTATAGATAAAATTTATTTTTACTACATTACTACAATAACGATTATTATCTTGCATAATTGCACATACTCTATAAAAATTAATTCATTCTTTAGGATTTTCATCTACATAAGAAGTAAAATCCATATCTGTAGAAAATTTAATATATCAATCTTCTGGATAAACGGGATTTGAATTATTTGTAGAACGTACTACTTTATAATAAGTAAGAGATCATGAATAAATAAGATCAACTCTATTCCAATTCATACTTACCGTATTGTCTTTCACGATTGCTTTAAAATCAAACTTATTATTAATAATAGGTTTATTATATTTTGATACTTCTACTGTTCAGTTAGCTAAAGAGAAAGATAAAAATAAAAATATAAAACTTGTTGTTATAAAAAATATTTTTTTCATAATTAAAAAGTTATAAAATAAATGTAGTAAAAGATTAGCATAAAAATTTTTAAAATCAATATTATTTTTTTGTGTTTTATCAAAATTAAATATAATACATATATGCCTAATAAGATTTGTTTTTCGGTTTTTTTTAGAAACCTTTTAAATTAGACTATCCGCCAGCTGGCGGAGTCAAACAATTTTTTTAAGGTATAAAAGGTATAATAAGATATGTTTTTCAGTTTTTTTTAGGAATTTTTTAAATTAGATTAGGTTTAACTAATACGAAATTGTCAGACAATTTTACTTGAATATAATAATAAAATTAATTCATATATTAATAGTTTTGCTCCCTTAGCTCAACTGGATAGAGTAACGGCCTTCGAAGCCGTATGTTACA
>CAYRGR010000170.1:0-2407 GCA_964423755.1 uncultured Candidatus Peribacteria bacterium | reverse complement strand
ATAAGGCAATGCCTTATCTGTACGAGGCCTGTTGAGATAAGGCATTGCCTTATCTTTACGAGGATGATAAAATATTGTTTGTTTCATATTAAAAATATTAAGAGATAAATTAGTTTCTTCTTGTTTTTTTACCCTATCCCCTTGCCCCTTTCCCTATTCTTAGGGAAAGGGGAGAGAATGTTTTTTTTGTGCTCCCTTCCCTTTAAAAAGTAAAGGGTTGGGGATGGATTTGGAAGAATTAGGCATAGTTTTTAAAAAAGTATTAAATTAGTTTTTATTATTAGCTAATAGCTCTATTATATCTGAATATTTGAGATATCAAAAAAAAAAAAAACCAGATACTCTCGGTTTTAAGATGAAATTGCTATAAAACAAAATCTAAGAAATTATCTTTATTTATGACTTCAAAACTACTATCAGGATAAGCTTCTTTAAAAGATTTTGGAAATTTAATTTTTTTATTTCACCATTTGAATTCATAAGCATGAAGTTTTCAGTCATATTCTTCTATATAATCTATTTCTTGTTGATTGTATGTCCTCCAATAATAATTAAATGAATATATATCAGAATATGATTGTTTTTTAAGTCTTTCTACTATGAGAAAATTCTCCCATAAATCTCATAAATCTCTCCTATTTTCTAAACTATTAAAATCATTAATAAGAACATTTCTAATACCCAAATCCCAAAAATAAATTTTATTTGATTTATTTATTTCTTTTCTTTTGTTTGTAAAATAAGGAGCTAATCGAAAAATAATAAAACTTTTTTCTAGTAAATCTATATATTTATCTACAGTTTTTGTATCAATAAAAAGATTTGTAGCAAGCTCATTAATAGATACTTCTTTTCATATCTGCAAAGCCAAAAGTTTCAAAAGTTTAATTATTACAGAACTATTTTTAATTAATTGAAATTCGAGAATATCTCTATAAAGACTAGCATTTGATAATTCTTTTAAGACTCATATTTTATCTTGAAAATTAAAACTATTTAAACTTGCTGGATAAGATCCATAAATAAGAAGATTTTCAATATTAACATCAAGTATTTTTGTATCATATGTATTTTTAATTTCCAAAGAACTTATCGGATACATATAATAGACTATTTTTCTACCAGTCAAAGGTTCGTTTGTTTTATCTAACAAATTTATAGAAGAAGATCCTGTTACTATAATTTGTTTTGTATTTTTATAATGATCAATGAGTAATTTTAAAGTATTGCCAATATTATTAATTTTTTGTGCTTCATCAATAAAGATAATTTTTTTATTTTCTACAAATAAATTTAGTTTATTTAAACTATTTATAGATAAATTCTCTCTATCATCTATAGAATCGCCATTAAAACTAATAATATCTTTCATAGAATAATGCTCTTCTAAAATTTTTTCTACAAAAGTAGTTTTACCTACTTGTCTTGGTCATAATATCATAATAATTTTTCACAAGAAAAATTTATTTTTCACCTTTTCTTCAAGTATTCTTTTATACATTATTACAAATTTTAAGAATTAAATCCTAATTATTGTATTAATTTTCGGAATTAATGCAAGAAAATTTTAGATTTGTGAGTTTTTTTAAAGGTTTTTACCTATTTGCATTATATAAATTCTTGATTTCCGAGTCTGATAGAGCACGGTTGTAAATGCGGACTTCATAAATAATTCAATCAAAAAAACGTTCAGCCATGCTGCTATGAGCTCATATAACAAAATTTTTATTTATATATTTAATTTTATTTCAAATTCATTTATTTAAAGATCATTTAAAATATCAATCTATATAAAATTTCTGTTCTCATATTAATGAATCGTACACTCATACTAAATTATATACTTTATTAATTTGTATTTTACTTCATGTATAAATAACAGAATCCCAATTATATAATTCAGTATAAACAAACCATCTCCAATATCAATCATCTCTTTCTTGAATTTCATATCAAGCATCTCAAGATCTTATTATATTACGATAGTATCAATTTTCTGTAGAAAAAATTTTAACCAATCAAATAACTGTTATTTTTTTTTCTGGATATAATATTTCTTTAGGTCAAATTTTTATAAAATTTTGTTCTAATTTCATAAATTTCATTCAATTATCAATAAATTTAGGTCAAATAATTCAACAACTACCGCTAGAAACTCAACTATAACAAGTACCATGATTTCAGTTTCAACTCAAATCAGCAAGCTTTCAATCAGTTGTAGTAGTTTCCATATCCCAGTATCAAACTAGAGAAGAATCATATCATTTATTTAAAGTATTTTTTAAAGCAATTAATTGTTGTCATGTTCAAGTTAAGGTACTTGTATTTGTAAAATATACTTTATAACTTCAAGTAGTATTTACTACATCTACTCAAGTTCATGTGGCTTGAATAGGTAATAATGTAC
>CAYRGR010000169.1:0-2408 GCA_964423755.1 uncultured Candidatus Peribacteria bacterium | reverse complement strand
TTCTTATCTTCTTCTAGTAAATAATTAGTTTGATGAACTGGAAGTATTTTAAATTTATTTTTTAAATTAATACTTAAAAAGGGAAGTGTAATGTTTAAATCGATTTGATGATTACTAGATACACCTACATAAAAATCATCAAACAAGGTACTGTATTGATCAAGGTAATTAACAGCCTCTAATTCATTACCATAAATAATTGTTTTATTAATTAATGAATCAAAACCTGAGCTTACAAAGATTAGACCTTTTTGATAAGTAACTAAATCATACAAACTAAATTTATGGCCTAATTCCTTCATGCTGGATAATTTTAAAAAGTTTTCATATCCTTCCTTATTTTTCAAATAAACTAAAAATTTTGTTTGATTTGGTTCTAAAACTTCAATCGGTAATCCAACAATTGGTTTAATGGGAAGGTCTTTAGTTAAATCAAATAATTCTTTAAATCCATGAAGTGATTCATCCGTTAAAGCAATAAATTTATAATTATTTGTTAATGAATAGTCTACTAAATCTTTTAATGGGATTAAACTTTTTAACATACTATATGAGCTTTGTAAATATAATACACCTTGCATTAAATCACCTCTTTACCTAATTATACTAGAAAATATTGTTTTTTTCTTAAATTAAAAAAAGAAGAATTAATCTTCTTTTAAATATTTATCATTATCTTTTTCTACTAATGCGATTAACAGATAAAAAATTACACCAATATATCGATATTCAAAGCCACTATCAGTAGCTGCATGAACTAAATAAATAATAATACCAATCGCTATAAAGTAACGCATTTTATTTCTATTGTCAAATAATAGATCAACAATCTTATATAAAATAACTGCAACAAATAATAAACTAAAAATCCCTCTATTTATAATTATCTGAAATACAAATGAATGGAATGTTGAAAGACCATCTAAAACTTCTCGGTCATATCCCACTCCCTTACCAAAAATAAAGGTTATAGGGTTTTCCATTTCTTTTAAAGCAATTTTATATATTGTAAATCTTCCTGTAGTAAAATCATTAATTTTATTATAAAGATCAGGTAAAACATGCTCGATGCTAACAATAGATCCAATAAAAATTAAAAATGCAAATATTAAAAATATTATTATCCCATACAATAATTTTCTATTTTTTATAAATAGTAATGGAATAAATAAAAAACCAGCTATAATTGCAAAATGTAATCCTGTTGATTTAATTTTAACAATTCCATAAACTATTAAAAAATCAAGCGGCAAATATAATAATGCCCATTTATTTTTTTTGACAGTTGCGTATTTATAAAGTGATGGGATAAAAGCAATACTAAAAACAGTTGCAACAATATTAGGATTTGCCCATAAATGGGATACTGGAAACTTATTTGAGCCTGGAAACCACTGATAGACAATTGAGATTTGAAAACTTATTACTAACAAAAGTAGTGATAAAAACCATGATACTTGTGTGAAATCCACTTTTGATTTACTGCTATTTCTAATAAAGTAATATATTATATATCCCCCTGTAAAAAATCCGATTTCTGACAACCCAACCGAAAAGTCTGGAGACCATATCAAAGTAATTAGACTATACAAAATTAGATAAATCATTGGAAATAAAAGAGTTCCCTTACGTCTATCTTTATTTTTTATCGAGCGAATAAATAATATTAATATCAAGACTGTAAATGTTGAAATATAAAGGAATACATAATTTTTACCTAAAACTGCATTAAATTCCTTACCAAACAATTCCAAATAGATTTTTTTAATAAAATCAAGCATTGCTGGATCTCTCTGACCTGCAATACTAAATAGTGAAAACATTACTAATATTACGGAATCAAATTTAAATATTGCCATTAAAATTAATAATGAGACATATATTATTATATTAATTATTTCATTAATATTAAAAAACCATGTGGCAAATGAAAAACAAGCCATTGAAATAATTAATAACATATTTTTATTTTCTTTAATTTTTTCTATTAAAAAAATGATAATCACCTCTTTTAACTCTTTGCTATTATAACATAAAATTAATAATTATCTAAATGTATCAATTTTTAAGGTATAATACATATAGTATTATATTAAGAAGAGGTTTAAAAATGAATGAATTTATTAACTATATTAAAGACTACTTATCAAACAATTTATTCCTTGTCGTCTTAGGAATTCTTACTTTTTACCAATCTGTGTATATTGTAATTGGATTTTTTAGTAAAAAACGAAAATTTAATGAAACTGAGATTTATAAAAAGTATGCAATTGTAATTGCTGCAAGAAATGAAGAAATGGTTATTGGTAAGTTAATTGACAGTATAAAACAACAAAACTATGATAAAGATAAAATTGATATTTTTGTTGTTGCTGATAACTGTAGCGATAATACTGCAAAAATTGCAA
>CAYRGR010000168.1:0-2418 GCA_964423755.1 uncultured Candidatus Peribacteria bacterium | reverse complement strand
TCATATAATCTTTACACATTCATAAATTTACAACACTCATAATATCTGTTCATTTTGCACAATTTATATACCAATAAGGATGTCATTGATTTGTAATATCTATCTGAAAATGAAGATGATTTCAATAAGAATTTCATGTATTTCAAACCTCTCAAATAATTTCACCTACTTTTACATTTCATTTACTAGCAATAACTTTTTTTAAATGGGCATAATTTGAATAAATAATTTTTCAATCAGATAATTTGTGTTTTATAACAACTGTATTTCAATATCAATTAAGCCATCACGCTGTAATAACTTCTCAATCTCAAATACTTTTTACAGGAGTTCATTCACTAGTAGCAATATCTACTCATAAATGACTACCATTTCATACATCCCATCAATAATCATAAGTTGCTCACCATAAAATCGAATAAATTCTTCTCATGTTTTTCTCAAGTTTATATTTTTCATAATCTGCGTTTGTAATTTTGGGTAAATTTATTTTACACTCATCTCACAATGAATTCCAAGAACTAAAACGACAGCTAGGATCTGCTATTTTATCAAAAGGATATTGAAAATCCGAAGCAAAAGTCTGTATATAAACTATAAAAAATAATACACTTATTAATAATTTTAATTTGAACATGATTTTAAATTACTTAAAATAAATATACTAAAAACGAATTGATCGACTCCGCCAGCTGGCGGATAGTCTATTTTAATGGTTTTTTTAAAAATAAAAAATTTAAAACTAAATTTGATCTAGTATAAAGTGGATTTAGTATAAACTATTTTTTAATTATTAAAAGTATTATTTGTGAAAAAAATGTGAACTAATTTTTTAAAAATCATATTTACAAAAAATAATTTTATTTATTCAAAAAATTTTCGCTAAGTAAGGATAATTTTTGCATTAAACATTGTGTTTCTTTTTGTGTTAATTTTTGATATTCTCATTCTTGTAATTTTCAAAGTAAAATATTTTCAACTCTAATTCTTTTTAATTTTTTAACTTGAAAACCCGTCTTTTCTACCATTCTTCTAATTTGTCTATTCATTCATTCTTTTAATATTATAGAAAACGCATCTGAACCTACTCTTTTTATAGTAGCCGTCTTTGTTTTTTTTCATAAAATATACATTCATTTTGATATTTTATCTAGCGCCTCATCTGTAATTTTACCATAAACCTCAACTATATATTCTTTTTCATGTTCATATCTTGGATGAAGTAAAAAATTAGATAATCTTCAATCATTTGTCAAAAGAATTAATCAAGTAGAATTTTTATCTAATCTTCAAATTGGAAAAACCCTTTCTTTTATATTAACTACATCAAGAATTGAATTTTCTCAATCCATTTTACATGTACTAACAATTCAATAAGGTTTATTAAATTTATAATATACAAGTTTTTGAGCATTTTTTATATATTCATTATCTACTACAACATTATCTTTTTCTGTATCAATTTTATCTCAAATAAGAGCTTTTTTATTGTTAATTAAGACAACTCATTTTTGTATTAATTCTTCTGCCTTTCTTCTTGAGCATATTCATGCTTGACTCAAATATTTTTGAATTCTAATTTGATCCATAATTTATATTAAAAATATATAATATTTCAGTTTTTTTGTTTAATTCAAATGTTTTTATTTTTTAAAATAATTTTTCATTCAATTGCAAAGGCACTAGCTAATTTATGTCATCATCAATCAAATTTTGCAGCAATTTTAGATAAATCTATATTAGATTTAGTTGTTCTAAGCGATCATTTTACATAATTTTGTTTTTCATATAAAAAAATAATGTATTTAACTCAAATAATTAAAGATAATAAATAGGTAATATTTTGAATTTCTTCATATCAAAATTTAAATTTATTTATATCTTTCTTTTTAAGATAAGATATGGCTATATTTTTATTTATAATAAACAATCTATTAAATACTTTTTTTGTTAAAAAAATCAAACTTAAATCATTATTTAAAAAAATATTTTTTACTATTTTTGATATAGATCCTCATTTTTCAATTAATTCTGCTGTAATAAAAAAAGTGTTTGCATTAACATTTTTATTTTTAAATATAGAAGAGTCTGTGTATATTCAAGCAATTAAAGCTGTACAAATCAAATCATTAAGCTTAAATTTAAAATATTTAAATAATTTATATAAAACAATTGTAGTAGAAGTTTCTTGCGATTCAATTAAATTAATATCTCAATAAAGGGAATTTGTGACGTGATGATCAATATTTATAATCGGTATTTGTATTTTTTGTTGTTCTAAAAAAAATCAAGATCTTGATATGCTTGCGGTATCTAAAAAAATTAGCAAATCATATTTTTTTATATTTAACTTATTTTTTATTTTTTCTTTTCAAGAAATAAATTTTAATTTATTTCAAATTAAATCAATATTTAATA
>CAYRGR010000167.1:0-2420 GCA_964423755.1 uncultured Candidatus Peribacteria bacterium | reverse complement strand
AATTTTTTATTAAAAATCTTATTTTAATGTATAAATATTTCTTCAAACTCTTTGTATATGTGTTCTATTTTGTAAATTCATATAAACAGTACTACTTTTTACTTTTCTTAATTTTAAAACTTTAGACACTATACTATCGGTAGAAAGTGGTTTTTTTGCTTTTTGTAAAATATCTATAATTACATCAAGTACTGTACCTGGTTTATATCACCATTCTTTTAATACATAAATACCTCTTCCAATAAGCACAAATTCATTATTTCTAATTAATTCATTATGAATTGTAGCAACTTTAACAGATTCATTAAAATAATTAGAAATTAAATTCGTTAATTCTATAAAATGCATTGGTTTTTTTGTTTTCTTCATTACATAAATTGTCTTGTCTTTTAAAGTTGCAGGATTAAGAATTTTCCATTTTTCAAGTCAAATATATTTTTCTTCTCATTTAACTATGTCTAAAAAGATATCTAAAATGGAATCTATTAAAACATTTTCTATTTTACCAAAACTAGAAAATAAATTAATTTTAATCATTTCATCTAAAATAGATTGTTCCATTATATCTCATTTTTTCTTTAAAATTTTTATTGCTTCTTTATGTACTTCTGTTATTAATTTTCTATTAACTTCAGGAAAGAAAAAATAAGTTTTAGTTCCTAATTGTGGTTTACTTTTATTTAAATTAAAATCTGATTGTAAAATTATTTCTAAAATTCAATTATTAATATCTTTATCTAATTTAAGTTCATTTATAATTCAATTAATTAATTTATCTTTTACAAGTAATCATCAATGTAATTTTAATATAGATTCTCATAATTCTTGAATTTTTCATAATTTAGTAGATTTTATAATTCTTCATATTTTTTTAATACCAACATCTTCAATTTGTCTTACTCTTTCTCTTGTAATTTTATAGGAATTTCATATGCTTTGCAATGTTTCTTGATTAGAATTTAATCAAATTCTTCTAGAAATAATCTCATTCTCTTTTTCTGTTAAATTATTTAAAATACTTACAAATCAAGTTTGTAATTCATTATCTTTAGTTAACATTATTTTTTAAATTAAAAATATAAAAATATTTTATTTAATAATATTATCCAATTTATAATTTTTTTTTATTAAAAGTCAAGAAATTAATAAAATATTTAATAAAAAATTTAATATATTTGTCATATAAAAGGTAAAATTAATACTTAACTTTAAATAAAAATTAAAACCTAATTAAACATTTTTCTACATATTTTTTAGCAATTTTTTTAAATTCATTTAATTCTTTATAGATAAAACTTTCTCATTTAAACTTTGTGTTTAAATTAATTTTAGATTCATAATTTTGAATAAAATAAAATTTAGCTCATTTAATTAATTCTCAAATATCTTCAACATCTTTGTTTGTATGATGTCATTTTACAAATGTAGTACGAAATTCGTGTTCTATTCAAGAATTAATTATTAAATTAATACTTTCTTTATATGGTTTAGAATTAAAATTAACATTTATTATATTATAATATTTATCTAAAGGATTTTTAATATCCATTGCAACATAATCAATGAGCTTATTTTTAATTAATTTATTTAAAATTTTCGGATCTCTACCATTTGTATCAAGTTTTACTAAAAATCACATTTCTTTAATTTTAATTATAAATTCAAAAAGGTCTTTTTGAATAGTTGGCTCTCAACCAGTAATTACTACTCCATCAATAAATCATTGTCTTTTTCATAAAAAATTAAAAAATGCTTTTTCAGAAATTAAATCATTTTGAATTAATTTTATTTTTGAAGGTAATACAAATTCTGGATTATGACAATAATGACAACGAAAATTACAACCAAGAGTAAAAATTATAGTTGCTACTTTTCACGGATAATCGAGTAATGATGATTTTTGAATTCAAGCGATTTTCATGGAATTAATTAATATATGAAATATTAGAGATAAAGAACTAAATGCTGAATTAAATTCGTAGAGACAAGGCATTGCCTTGTCTCTACGAATTTTTCTATTTTATAAATATTACACACATATTATAATAGGTCTATACAGATAAATATTATATTTTAAATATGAATTTAAAATAACCAATTATATTTCTAATATCAGTATTTAGCTACAAAATCAGAATTAAATGATATACTTTCATTAAAATATTTACGAGAATAATATTCAGATTTTTTACCTTCATTAAATTGACTTACAGGTCTATGATAACCCATTACACGAGTATAAATCTCGCATTTTGTCCTATTTTTTTTTGTCCTATTTTTTTCTTGCATAAATTATAAAATTAAAAAATAAAATATTATTTACTTATATATTTTTTTCTAAAATTTGAATCTATATCAGATCAGGTATATCAAATTTCAATATCACATTTTGGACAATAATCATGTTCTCCTGGAATATA
>CAYRGR010000166.1:0-2428 GCA_964423755.1 uncultured Candidatus Peribacteria bacterium | reverse complement strand
CGACCTCTTCCTTATCAGAGAAGCGCTCTAACCAGCTGAGCTACACACCCAAAAACATTAAATTAAAATTTAAATATTATTTATTAAAATCTAGAAATTAAAATCAAATAATATTACAATTTAATTAAAAAGTGCAGATATTTTATAAAATCTTGTTATAATGTCAAAACTTTTGCATACAACATTTAAAAAATGGCTTAAATTAAACAATTTTAACTGGAGTATTATTTTTAAATAATTTCTTATCAAAAATAAAAAGATAGATTTTTTTAAATTTCTTATCTCACATTTACACAATTTATTTTACAATCTCTTATTATTTAACATTATATCATCATAATATTTTTTTTATTTTACCAACTTCATAAACAATATCATCATCTATATTTTCACACACTCTTACAATTTCTTCTAATGTAGTTAATCATGCTAAAGCCTTAAGTATTCAATCTTCTATCATAAATGTCATATTACCTTTTCTTGCTATATCTAATATATCTTCAATAGTTTTTCATTCACTAATTGCTTTTCTTACATTTTTATTAAAAAATAATACTTCATAAACTGCCAATCTTCATTTATATCATGTTCAATTACAATAATTACATCATGTTCATTTTTTAAATTTATCTAAATGTTCTTTTAAACTATCTATATCTACAGATGATTTTATTGAATCTAATAATTCATTATTTGGACTATGTGATTTTTTGCAATATACACAAATTTTACGGACTAATCTTTGTGCTATAATAGCAATTAAAGAACTAGATAAAGAAGTATTTGAAATTCATAAATTATTAAGTCTTAATATAGAATTTACAGCACTAATTGTATGTAATGTTGTAAATAATAAACGTCATGTTTCTGATATTTCTACTGCCTTTGAAGCTGATTCAGAATCTCTTATTTCTCAAACCATTATGATATCAGGATCTTGTCTTAAAATTAATTTCAAAGCTTCTTTATATTGTAAATCATTTTTTTTCTTTCAAGTATTTTCTATTACATCTTCTCAAATTACTTTAATTTGAGTGGCTCATGGTACAAGATATTCTATTGGATCTTCTATTGTAATTATTTTTTTTTCATCATTATTTAAATAATTTAAAAAAGAATGTAAAGTTGTAGTTTTACCACTTCATGTTGGTCATGTAACAATTACCATTCATGCTTTTTTAGAAAGAATATTTTTAATTAAATTTTCTAACATTTTACTAGCAATTCATAATTGATTTAAAGATAAAATATCTGTATCTTGATGCAAAATTCTTATTGTCATATTTTGTCAATATTGTGTTGGGACTATAGAGACCCTCAAATTTACTTCTGTCTCTTTATCTTGATTAATATAATTAACTTTAATTCGTTCATCTCATCATCAATCAGTATTCAGCATATCTAAACGAAATTCAAGCTTATTTTTTACTGCTTTAAAAAAGGC
The DNA here is from genome assembly GCA_964423755.1 of uncultured Candidatus Peribacteria bacterium. Taxonomy (GTDB): domain Bacteria; phylum Patescibacteriota; class Gracilibacteria; order BD1-5; family UBA2023; genus CAYRGR01. Next base: position 984 of record CAYRGR010000166.1, on the reverse strand, counting down.
ATCAGTCATTTCCATTGGATAATCTTCTTGATCATAAAGTACTCCGTCAACTCTAAACCTAACTTTTAAAGTAGTATCTGTAGGTTCAATATGAATATCTGAAGCATTTTTTTCTAATGCATTTACTATAATATTAGCAAGAATATCTATATGATATATTTTATATTCTAGTCATCTTCATATAGTAAAAACTTTATCTTTTCTTAACTGTTCAAATTCTTTTGTATTTTTTCTTAATTCTTCTATTTTATTTTTATCTCTATATAAAGTTTCTATAAAATTTTTAATTTCAGTTTTACTACAAAGTAAAAATTTTATTTTAATATCTTTATTAAATTTTGTTTTATTAAAATTACTCATATCATCTTCTAATTCATCAACATAATATGCATTTTTTTTTCTTTTAATATCATCTTTATCTTCTTTTACTATAAGAATTTTAGAATAAAAATTATTTATTTTATTATTATTTAATTCTGGATTACGTTTTAATTTAAATTTGATTGAATCTATTATTTCTTTTATTACTTTATTATCATATTCATATATTACAACCTTTACTACAAAACCTGTATTTGGAAAATATTCTAATTTATAAGGTATAAATTTATATTCTTGTCATCTAAAATCAAATTCATCTTCCATTAATGCTAATTCATGTTTTTTAAATAAAAAAAATAATTCCATATCAAGATCCCATTGATTTGGATTAATTTTAGTTAACTTATATTGTTTAGCATAAGTTGAAACTATATCATCTTCTGTAATAATTTTTTTTCTAATTAAAATTTCTCATAATGTCTTTTTTGTGTCTTCTTGTTCTCTTAGTGCCATCTTTAATTCTTCTTCTGTAATTCTTTTTTCATTTAATAATAGTGTTCACAAAGGAATTTTAATATTATTTCTCCTTAATAATTCTATAAGATTTTCTTCTGATTTAACATATCATAATTCTAAAGCTATTTGTCAAAATGGTTTATAAAT
>CAYRGR010000165.1:1319-2434 GCA_964423755.1 uncultured Candidatus Peribacteria bacterium | reverse complement strand
AATATGGTATATATTTTACTTTATGCTAAATATTTTTAAGTCCTGTATTTAATAGTATAAAAAGACAGAAAATTAAAATTAAACTTGACTTAAAAAATATTTAATTAATATGTCAATACATTACTAAAATAGTATTATATAGATATAATTATACATACATAAATAAACAATATACAAACAAATATTTGATTTATATTTATATTTTAATTATTTAATTTATGCAACAAATAGCTACTAATGAAATTGCTTGAGAATATTGTGAAAATATTGATAAAGTAATAGTCTCAAAAGATTTTAGAAATATTTTTGGAAAAATACTAGATTCAGATAAGAGTTTAAACAAAGATTATTATTTAAATTTATTAGATAAAATAAATACTAATCAGAGCCTTACAAAAAAAGAGCAACAAGACTTTATAAATCTTTTAGAAAAAGAAAGTATTATTCAGACTTCTGAGGAATTTTTGAAAAAATTAAAAGCCGTTAATTTTACTATAAATGAAGTTAAAGAATTTTTAAAAAATTATCCAGTAGAAAAAATAATTGAAGCATTAGAAGATAAAGTTTCTAGAGATATAGTAAAAATTATTTGATCTAGTGTTATTGAGGTTTCTGAAGAATATGAAGATTTATGATTAGTTGCGTACAAAATAAAAATTAACAATGATTACAAATATTGTATTAAGAAAAAATGAGAAGAGATAAAAGAAGAAGATTTTATTTTTGATAATATTATATATGTAGAAGAAATAAATGGAGAATTCTATTATGAAACTTGCATTTGAGATAAAGAATGACATATAAAACTATGAGATGAAAAAAATTATAAAGAAAAGGTTTTTTTTGATTGAGCTTGAGAAATACAACAAATAAATGGAGAGTTATATTATGAAGCTTGCATTTGAGATAAAAAATGACATATAAAACTATGAGATGAAAAAAATTATAAAGATAAAATTATTTTTAATTACGTTTGCGGTATAAGAAAAATAAATTGAGAATTATACTATTATGCTAAGATTTGAGATAAAAAATGACATATAAAACTATGAGATGAAAAAAATTATAAAGAAAAGGTTATTTTTGATTGAGTTTGAAGTATAGAAGAAAAAAAT
>CAYRGR010000165.1:0-1219 GCA_964423755.1 uncultured Candidatus Peribacteria bacterium | reverse complement strand
GTTTGAAGTATAGAAGAAAAAAATTGAAAATTACATTATAAAGCTCTAATTTGAGACAAAGACTGAGAAGTTAATATAAATACAAATATATTTTGTTATAAAGTTTTATGATTTATTAAAAAGAAAATTAGTTTAGATGAGCTTTATAAACAAATTGTTTAGTTTTTAATTTTTTAATATTTATATATTTTTTATAGGCAAAACCGACTTAAATCAAAATCTTGATTTTATCTTGATAGATATGAAAATGCTTTAAAAAAAATTGTTAACAATAATTTATTATGTTCTTAGGAAAAAAAATAAATAATACAAGTATAGATTCTTTAAAAAAATCAGATTTTTTAGATATTTGAATAACTGGACAGATGTTTTGACTTAAAAGTGCTAATAGTAAAAAAGAGCATAAAGAAATATTATTAATAAAAAAGTCTGGATTTTGAACTTTATGACAATTAGCTGAAATTTGACTATATTTTAATTGGTTTTTATATCGAAATATGCCCAACCCTGTTGTATCATTTTTTAATTGAAATAAAATTATTTGAATGGAAAGATCTGATGCAGGAGAATGGGCAAGAGAAAAAATACTTTCTTATTGAGTAAATAAAAAAATATTAGATGAAATATTAAGAAAAGCTTGCAAATTAGTTTATGGTAAAAATGAAAATAATAAAAATAATCAATTACAAACTTCATTTAATTTTATATCAAAAAAGGATAATTATTGTGGGGCAATTAAACATATTAAAGATTTTATTCAAATGATGAAAAGATCTGACAAAAATCCTGTTCTCTGTGATATAAAAGGAATGATATCTACAAGAGAATATGTAAGATTGTCATTAGAATTGATGATTAATTTTCATTTAATAGATGAAATGGATTTGTTTGAAAAAAAGTATACTGAAATGATAGAAAAAATGAAAGATGGTATTATCAAATCTCATTTCGAAAAAAATGAAATAAAAATTTTTTTAGAAAGTATTATTACTATATTAGAAATAAAAATTTGAACAAAATCGAATAAAGTAATTGAAAAAATTAGTAAAAAAATCCCAGAAATTATATAGTACTTGTCTTTTTACAAAATTCCCCATTTTTTATAAATTTAGGATTAAAAAATTTTTCTTCTCATCTCAGATTGTAGTCGCCCTTCAATGCCCTGGATATACAATAATATCATCATCTAATTGAAATAATTTATTTGTAATTGAGTCAA
>CAYRGR010000164.1:0-2461 GCA_964423755.1 uncultured Candidatus Peribacteria bacterium | reverse complement strand
AAGTGACGTACCACATTATCGTAACTATCGATTAAATCGATACATACAACGCACCACGCCTCAAAACTCGCCTCCAGCGACGCCAATTCGGTTAAAATCGAACGATTCAGCATCCTAAAAACACCCCAATTCTGCCATATTCAGCCGAATCCCGCTTTCCATTAAATCGCGTCTAAACAACCATTAAGCCTAACAGCGGGCGCGCCGTTAAACAGGCGAGTTCTTTCCTGCCAGAAAGGAAGGCTCAACATCGTATAATCGACGATAGGCGCAGGCCCTTCGCTTCGCTGCGGGAACGCCTGGCGGCGTTCGCCTATCTAACGATTATACGAAATTTCGCTGACGCGGCCGTTCGCCCCGGCGCAGGTCCGGCGGCTCGTTCCTCGCACGCCTCCCCAGAAAGGTAAAGACACGAAGAAGGCGACACAATTTAACTTATACCCACCATTAAAACAAGCAAACCACATTAACATATTTATCAAATAACCCACTATAAAAAAGTAAAATTATTTAAATTAACTTGACAAATTTTAATTAATGCTTTATAATTATTTTAAATAAATTTAAGGAGTTTTTAATGATAAATAAAAAAGTATATTATATCACAAAATTATTAATAATTTTTACTATATTTATGCAATATAGTATTGTTAATGCCAATGATCGTTTTGAATCGGACATTAAAGAATCAATTAGTATTTTAAAGAATCAAATCAAAGATAAAAAAATTGATTTTGTTTTGCCTGAATTAATTTCGATTACTTTATTTGAAAATATATATAATAATAAAATAAAATTTACAACTCAACAAATTAAAGAATACAACGAGCTTATTCAAAAATATTCATTAATAATTTCAAACAAAATTGTTAGCGACATTAAGCTAGGTTCTTTTAAAAGTTTAGAAAATTATTATGACTTTTTACTAGGTTATTATGCAAGTCAAACACGTAAAATAACAAGCCATTTAGTTATTTCTAAAAATATTAAAGAATTTATAATAAATTATAATTCCGATTTGTTGCAACATTATATGATAAAAAATATAATAAAATTTTCTTATAATTTAGACCGTGATTGGAATAGCGGGTATCAGACGGGACATCAAATAGGTTCGGCTATAGGAGCTGCCGCAGGTGCTATGGTCGGTGGATTACAAGGAGCGTCGGCCGGAGCAACGGTTGGCGGTGTAGCAGGAGGTCTTATTGGGGGAGCTATATCGGCAGCCGGTGGAATCACTTTACCAGAACCAAGCCAACAAGGGCAAGAACCGGGCACTCATTGGGAAGCAATTTATAAATGATTATCGAGTTTAACAATTAAAAATAATTTGTTGAAGGGTTGTAAAAAAACAACCCTTTTATTTTAATTAAATGATGCATTACGAAAGTTTTTTTACTATATTTTTAATTTTATTTTTCATAAGTATTGCTATTACGTATTTTAAATCTAAACGAAAAATTTTTCAAGATTTTAAGATAGTAATAACTAAATATCTTTTGATCTTGTTATTATTAAAAATAATAACAATTTCAATTTTATTTAATAACATCAAAATACCTATGTTATTAATAGTGATTGGTCTTATTTTTAAATTAGCCTATATATATATTATTATGGTCGTTGGTATTGAATTATGTGAAAAAAATAATTTAAAATTTAATAACAAAATTAATATAAATTTTGATAAGAAAACAGTCATATATATGGCTGTTTTCTTATTTATTAATTTAATTATTTCTAATTTAATCTTTTCTAATTTTATTATAAAACAGTCGGAATATTCAATTAATTTGTTGAATAGTATATTTATTTTAATGCCCCCTACTAACGGAATAATTGGATTAATTATATTAATTATCTCACAATTACCAATAGCTATAGAAGAAGAAATATTATATAGATTAGGGTTGCAAAATTTGGTTTCTTATATTTTAAAATTACATAACTCAAATTATATATTGGCTGTATTAATTTCTTCATTTTTTTTTGCTTTAAGTCACTATCAAATGACTGATTCTCCGTTTTTAAAAATATTACAAATTTTTCCAATTGGGATAGGATTAGGATTAATTTTTAAAAAATATGGTTTAGAAGCAAGCATTGTTTCACATTGGACTTTTAATATAATTGTCGGTTTCATTAATAACTATATTTTGAATAGCCACAATTAATAATATAATTTTCTTCCTGCAATTAACAAACAGTACCGCTGTTCTGTATAAGCACGCACTCGTCCTAATTCCCCTATTTTCAAAATCCCTTAAAAAAACACAATACAAAAATCAAATGCTTATAACGTGTTTTAAGGGGCCTTCCAATCCGCAAACTACTCAAACTACCTTTTTATTTTTTGCGTTCGTTATAGCTCCGCTCTCGGCCTCGAAATTCGTTCTTTTCTTGGAAAATAGAAAAGCAGTTCTGTCTCGATTAAAATTCTTGTCTCGAATTAACCCGGCCG
>CAYRGR010000163.1:0-2469 GCA_964423755.1 uncultured Candidatus Peribacteria bacterium | reverse complement strand
TCAATGATATATTCAATTCTGATTATTTAATATTATTCCATTTTTAGAAGCTATTAAATAAAAAATCAAGACCAATTCTTATTATAATATACCTTAAAAAATTGTTTAATGGTCTCGCGGTAGCGAGACCTGATATAATTTAAAAGGTTTCTAAAAAAAGACTGAAAACCAATTCTTATCAGGTATATAAATCTAAAAAAATTTAGTTTTCAAAAAATTTATATTTAATATGGTATAGTTTATTTTTGCATAAGCTATACTATTTTAAAAACTATTTAAAATCAAGATTTAGAAAAACCAAATTTACTTAGACATAATATTTATATTAAAACTATCAAAAAATTGTATAAAAAGATAATTTTTGTATATTTTATAAAATTAAAAAAACTTGATTTCAAATTAAATTTGTTTATATTAATCACAATTAATATTTAAATTAAATTTATGAAAAAAGAAATTTTAAAAAAATTATGAATATGCTCAATTTTGATAATATTTTTTTATTGACTAGTAAACGCTAATGATATTGATGAATTGAAAAAATCTATTGATACTTTGATCCAAAAATATGAAGAAAAAATTAAGTTATTAGAACAAGATAATAATAAATTAAAAAAAGATATAGAAAATATTGTTAAAGAAATTCAAATTAATTCGCCTTGAATTTATAAAAATATAGAAAACATTTTAAATACTTGAAATAATTTTGAAAATAATTCTACAAAAACAGACCAAGCTTCAAATTCATGATCTGTACAAACTTCATGATCTGTACAAACTTCATGATCAACATTTACTTGATCAATTACCAATAATCCTAAATATGATAAAATTATTGAAATAATTAATAATTCATCTCAATGAATTTATAAAGAAAATAACTTAGATTCTACTTCTAATATATGACTTTTTGAATTCATAGAGCCAGATCATTTTTTTATATCAATAGATGATGGTAAAAATCCATCTTGAATAACAGCATTTAAGACTAAAATTTTATATAAATTTGATAATAATTATAATTTAACTATAAAATGAGTTTTTGATTTTGACTTAAAATTATTAATATATAGGACTACTTTTTGAAGTAATCCATTTGCCTGAACTACAAGAATAAAAGTAAAAAATCCTACATATAAATGAAAACTTTTAGATGAAGTAAAACAAGATATAATAAATGTACAAAATCAACCAGCCAGTACTCAACAAACACAAACAACAAACACTTCTCAACCAACTATTAATACAATTACAGATACAAAAAATATAACATTATCTGAAATAAAATCAGCTTATGATAAAAATAAAATTTTAGATGTGATACAATTATCTAATGAATATATTAAAAATAATCCAGATAATGTTAATGTATTAAAAATGAGATACAGAAGTTTTTATATAATCTGAAAATATACTGATTCTCTTTCTGAAATCCAAAAAATAGAAAATATTCAAAAAGATGGTTTTGAAAAAATAATAGCATGTGACGCTAGTGTTATTGCAAAAATTGCTAAAAATACTGAGCTTAATACAAAATATAAAGAAATTTGTAATAAATAATTATTTTGATATAATACAAATAATTTTTAATATTTAATATTATTTTATGCCACAAAAAGAAGAAAAACTAAATAATATCTTTTTAGAATTAATATTAAATCATCCTCTTACAACATTTGATGAAGAATATTTTTTAGATTTATTAGAACATTCATTATCATTAAATGTATACGAAAAAAAACGAGTAATAGATGCTGTACCAAATTTGAGTCAATTTCAAATAGATGAGCTTATAAAAGTTTTTGTTGATGAAAGAGAAGAATTTAAAAAGCTTATGACTACAGAATGAGAAACTATAAAAGAACTTTTAGTTAAACAAAAAGAATGATGGACTCAGTTAAGAGATATTTATACACAAGAATGATTAATGAAAGAAAAAGTATGAGAAGATCAATCAAAAATAGATGCATTAAAAAATAGTTTAATTGATGATGAAGACGAATCAGAAACATGAGAAAAATAGTTAAAAGTTAAAAGTTCAATCTAAATTTATAATTAAAAATTCAAAATTAAAATAAATCAAGAGAACTTTATTATTTCATGTTGACATGTAGGGAATATAGGCTTATGTTTTCTATATGGATATAAATATTATTATTAACAAAGAGATTTACAACAAGTAAATTTATAGTAACTTCATCCTAAACCTGAGAGTATCTGGTTTTTTTTTTTTTTTGATTTCTCAAACATTCATATATAATTGATTAGCTAATAGCTAATCAAAGTAAATTAAAATAAATTAAGAGAATTGTTTTAATTTCTAAAAAAGAATCCACTCATCCTAATATGTCATTCTCCGAAGGAGAATTTCTTTTAGAAGCAATTAATTTCAGTTAAAAAGGATCCTCACTTTACAAGGATGACAAAAATAATGAAAAATCCCTAATAAATTATCCTCTAATTTTACTT